>JAIJJM010000823.1 GCA_022728415.1 Collinsella sp.
TCGACCCGTACGCTCCCATCCGAGCACGACCGCAAGATGACGGTCATGCTCACGCCGTTCATGAGCTGCTCGGCCAAGTTGCCGGTTTACGGCTTGCTGTGCGGGGCGTTTTTCCCACAGGCGACGGTTCCCGCCATGGTCTCGCTCTATCTGATCGGCATTGCGGTCGGTTGCATCGCGGCTTTGGTGCTCAACCGTACGGCATTTAAGGGCGACCCGGTGCCGTTTATCATGGAGCTCCCCAATTACCGCCTGCCGAGCGTCAAGACGACGGTGATGCTGGCATGGGATAAGGCCAAGGACTTTATTACCAAGGCCTTTACCATTATCTTTGCTGCTACCGTGGTCATCTGGTTCCTTCAGACGTTCGACATTCGCTTTAATGTGGTCGCCGATCAGTCGCAGAGCCTGCTTGCGGGCCTCGGCAGCATCATCGCGCCGGCGCTGGCGCCGCTTGGATTTGGCGACTGGCGTGCGTCGACGGCGCTCGTCACCGGACTTATTGCCAAGGAGAGCGTCATCTCGACCCTCACGGTGCTTTTGGGCGCAACGTCGCCCGCGGTGCTGTCAACCATGTTTTCGCCGTTTACTGCCTATGTGTTCCTGGTCTTTACGCTGCTGTACCCGCCCTGCGTGGCGTCCATCGGCGCCGTCAAGAGCGAGCTGGGCGCGCGCTACGCCGTTGCCGTGTTCGCGTTTCAAGTGACGGTCGCCTGGATCGTGGCGTTTGTCGTGCATTCGGCGGGCATATTGCTGGGGCTGGCTTAAGGGCACGTTGATGCTCCGCGCTTTTGGGCGAGCAACAATTCAATAAAATGAGCCAAAATACCGGCAATTGTCGGCCTGCGGGGACTGTCCTACGCTTCAGATTGCCGTTCGCTGTCTATTTGCTGCCGTTTACGGATTCGTAAATACTTGCAATCGTCGGTCGATTTAACCGTATTACGCGATGTCGATGCGCATTTTGTGCGCCCCTTTCTACAATCACCTTGTTTCTATTGCCGAACAAGTCTTCCGTTTCGCCTGTGTGGGGACGTGGGGTGCAATAGTCGTTTATAGAGGATCATTGAGAGGGGAATTGATGAAAGAAAAATTCCAATCGTTCGGAAAGGCAATGCTCGTTCCGATTACGCTCATTGCTATTTCCGGTCTCTTTTTGGGTATCGGTAGCGTTTTTACGACCGAACTGACCCTTGTGTCCCTTGGCGTTAATTGGGACTGGTATGCCGCTTCGCCGCTCTTTACGTTCTTCTCGGTATTTAAGGGTCTCGGCGAGGTAATCATTGGAAACCTCGGTGTTTTGTTTGCCGTCGGCT
>JAIJJM010000824.1 GCA_022728415.1 Collinsella sp.
GCGGTCAAGGCCGGCAACGACCTGGTCATGACCACCCCACAGTTCTACGAAGGCGCCATCGAAGCCATAAAAACCGGTCTGCTCGACGAATCCCTGATTGATGACGCAGTAGCTCGCATCCTAGCTCTGAAATTCCGCCTCGGCTTGTTCGAAGACCCGCGTCTGCCGGACGCCGAACGTATCAAGGCAGTCATCGGTTCGGCCGAACACCAGCAAATCAACCTGGAGCTCGCCCGCGAATCCATCGCACTGCTGCGCAACGACGGTGCTTTGCCGTTTGCCGCAAACAAGGCCAAGCGCATCGCCGTGGTAGGTCCGCTCGCCGACGACGCCCAGAACCAGCTCGGCGACTGGACCGGCAACTCCGGTCAGGTTTCCTGGATGCCGGATGGCCAGCCTCGAGACATGATTACCACCGTGCTCGACGGCCTGACCCAGCTCACCGCCGACGATTGCGAAGTGGTCTACTCGTGCGGCGCGAACGTCATCGACCTCGTGCCTGACCCTGCCGGTGAGTTCTACCCGGACGGCCAGCCTCGCCCGAAAATCGGCGTTTCCGCCGCCGTCGATCGAGCAATGATCGACGAAGCCGTGGCCAACGCCCGCCAGTCCGATCTGATCGTGGCCGTGGTCGGCGACGTGGTCCAGCTGGTCGGCGAAACCTGCTCCACCGCCACGCTCGAACTGCTCGGCGGCCAGAACGCCCTGCTCGACGCGCTCGCCGCCGTCTCGCGCGAAACCGGCAAGCCGATGGTCACCGTGCTCATCAGCTCCAAGCCGCAGGTGCTGCCCGCCTCCATCGTGGGGGAGTCCAGTGTATTCGCCAAGCGCGTCAACGACCCCGAAACTGGCACCGGTTCCATCCTGTGGGCAGCAAATCCTGGAATGCAGGGCGGTCGGGCCATCGCCGAAATCATCCTGGGTCTGACCAGCCCGTCGGGCCGACTGCCGATCACCTTCCCGCGCCACGCGGGCCAGCTGCCGGTCTACTACAACCAGATCCGCGGCCAGCACGGCGACCGGTACGCTGACCTCACCCAGGATCCGGCGTTCGCGTTCGGCGAAGGCCTGAGCTACACGACGTTCGAGTACGGCGAGCCAACTGTCGCGGGCGGCGCAAGCAACGCCGACGGCACCTTCGCCGAAGCCGACACCGTACACGCTGAAATCACCCTCACCAATACCGGCAAGCGTGCCGGCGTGGAAGTTGTACAGGCCTACATCGGCGATATCGTAACCTCCTACAGCTGGACCGACCGCGAATTGAAGGCGTTCCAGCGCGTCGCACTGGAACCCGGCGAGACCAAGACCGTC
>JAIJJM010000825.1 GCA_022728415.1 Collinsella sp.
GCAATGATGTTGTTTGCGAAATTTTTATCCCCGTTCGTCCGGTTTAGTTTTCGCTATATCTAAATGAATTTATAACGAGACTACTGTCAGGAAATTCAATAAATAATGGCGTTGAAGATGTCAACGCCATTATTGTTTATTAGAATGTTACTTTCATATTCTTAAAATTATTTCATCGCCTCCTCGTCCTTTGCCGTATCGGCATCCACCGCGGTAATGGTCACCGTCACTGGCTTCATTTCGTACCCGCCATAGGTCAGGGCGTTAAATGTGAACGTATAGACGCCTGGCTTGCTGGTACTAAATGTACGTATGATTTTCCCGCTCACGAAATGGTCATTTTTCGACGGCAGGAACTGATAATCCTTCTCCGTCACCCCTTCCGGCGTCTGAATGTCGACCCACATATTCCCGCCAACGGGGTTATTTGCCGACATCAGGGTCACCGCCAGCTTCGCAGTCGATTTCCCATCCGCCACCAGAGATTGCATATCAGATGATGCGGTGAGTACCGCGTTTTTATCATCCGCAACGAATTTAGATTCGGCAGTTTTCGTTGATACCTGACCGTTGGTCTGACTCACTTGCGCCTTGAGTGTGTATGTCGCCGCAACAATAGTGGTAGCGGTGAAAATAGCCTGCCCTTGCTCATTCGTTGTCGCAGTGCCATTCGGTTCCAGGTTTAACGAAGCCGGGCTGGCAGTCAGCGTCACTTCGCTATCTTTCACCAAATTGTTATTGGCATCAGTCACCGTAACTTTATACGTTTGTTTGGCTTTGCCGTCCGCCAGCGCATAGTTGCCAATCACCTCAATATTGGAGATGGTTGCCGTAGTCTTATCCGCCACAAACGTTACAGACTGCGCATTCGAAGGCTGGTCATTTCCTGCCGACGCCGTGATCTCATAGGTTCCGGCAGTCACTGAAACCACCTGCAACTCTGCTTTCCCCTCATCGTTGGCTTTCACCCAGACATTATCGCCTGTAAGCGGCTTGACACCCCGGGGCAGATTAAAGGTCACCAGGCTCCCTGGAACAGGGTTACCATTTTTATCCTCAACGGTCGCCGTCAGCGTAAAGGCGTCTTTGCCGTTTGCCACTTTTTGAACGGCGGTGTCTACCTGCAGGTTTGCCTGACCGGTGCTGGCATCCGCGTTAAATTTCACCGTGACCGTCTTCTGAGCACCATTCACCGAAGCGGAAATATTGTGTTCTCCCGCAACCGTTGACATAAGCTCAATGTCCACTTTCCCTGCCGCATTGGTTGTTACTGTATTCCCCGTCTTGCTGGTCACACCCTGCGGTAAAGTCAGC
>JAIJJM010000826.1 GCA_022728415.1 Collinsella sp.
CGCGGGGCGCGCCCCGCGGGCGGGCGGCGCTGCCGGCCGCCCGCCTATCAGGCTTCACTCCGGTCGCCCCCGGGGTCCCCGCCACGAAACCGGCCCTTCTACTACGTTTGGGCGACATCCCCCGGCCATGGCGTCTCTGGCAAAAACAAAACCGCAGGTAGACGGCCTGCGGTTTTCGCGAAATACGGGGTATGGTCGAGGGGTCGGGGTTAAACGTAGTAGATGGGCCGGTTTCGTGGCGGCGGCATCGCGCGCAGCCGACCGAGGGCGCCCGGAGGTGAGAAGGGCACCCTTCTAATGACCGATTTCCAGCCAGTTGCATAGTACTTTGGCTCGTAACTCCATTTCCGCCGTCTTTTGCGCCTTGGTTTTGCACCTATAGCGCAATTCCAAGCGCGAGCAAAGACTTCTCACGATCGCATCAAGCTGCTCGGCATCGTTAAGCATGTCGTGTGTAACCAGGAAGACGTCATACCCCATACTTTGCAGCGCCGTCATGCGTTTGGCATCGTGGTCCAGCACGGCGCCTGAACCATGGATAACCTCTCCCTGAATCTCCAATATGCCAGCTTTCATTATGTTCGGATTTACGATCACGATATCCCCGTAGCAGACTTTTTGCCCCGCAATGCTCTGGGCCGATGCAGTAAGCGGCGTAAAATCGTTGACGAAGACGTTCCGAAAGCCGGCACCGCCGCGGGAGCGAGGAAGCGACAGCAATAGAATTCCCGCTACTTCTAGCGGAGAGGCCGCTATACCCGTAACCATCCGTGCGGCGTTATAGAACTTAGCACCCCACTTACGGCTTTTCATCTTCCTGGCGTACTCATTAAGTTCGTGCAGTTCGATAAGCGGCTTCCTCATCCAGAGCGAAGTGCCTTTGAGCTTCGTGATCTCTTTCGTTTTCTTTTGGACGTTTGTTCCCTTTGCATTTTCCTGCTCTTTAACTTTTACGCGCGCATAAACTCGTTTCCATTGCGCTTCGTCTTGGCTCTCATCTAGTTCAAAGAGAGATTCGGTCGTGGAATCTTGAGCGGCGTCATCGGCCTTGCTCAGTTCTACTTCGGCTGCGGCGGTGGGCTCAAAGACAGAAAACCACCCACAGAACTCGTACATGGCAAGGGCGAGATCAGTTTGAGGCACAAAGCGCGCCATGGTAAACAACGTTGCAAGCGGATTGGTTACCCTAAAGCCCATCTCTGTTTCCAGTGTACTGTCCACCCCAGAAGCGTCTCCGCAATGGATTGTTGTCCGCAATCCCGAATGGTAGTTAACGCCACCGGGCTCCGTCGAGGTAATAATTGGGACCTTG
>JAIJJM010000827.1 GCA_022728415.1 Collinsella sp.
ACCCCTGTAAGGTAACTCCTATAAGTGTAGGGTAATCCTCAAAATTTCATATGCCAACACAGAATATGTTATTGAAATCATCGCGGAGAGGAGGTCGCCTCAAGGTGGGGTGCTGAACATATTTTAAACAGGTGAAAAAGGGTGAGCGATTTTTGATAGTTGAACCAGACACTTTAAGTTTTACTAGTGCGTCATTATTTATTAAATTTTATAGGCGCTATATATGGGTAGTAATATACATGGAATTAGTTGCACTGCAAATAATTATTTAAAACAAGCCTGGAACGATATAAAAAATGAGCATGAAAAAAATCAAAAATATTCAATCACGCTTTTTGAAAACACACTGGTGTGTTTTATGCGGTTGTATAAAGAAATCAGACGTCAACAAGCTGAAGACTACATTCCATGCCTGGAATGCGATTCACTAGAAAAAGAATTTGAGGAAATACAGAATGATAATGATTTATCATTATTTATGAAAACATTGCGTACTAATGATAAACAAATTTATTCAGGGGTTTCAGGAGGTATTACATATACTATACAATATGTTGAAGATGTTGATATTGTTAGAGTGTCCTTACCGGGCAGAGGGTCAGAGTCTATCACAGATTTTAAAGGTTATTATTGGTATGGCTTTATGGAATATATTGAAAACATTACTGCGTGTGATGATGTTTTTTCTGAGTATTGTTTAGATGATGAAAATATAAGTGTCCAGCCAGAGCGGATAAATACGCCGGGAATATCTGATTTGGATTCTGGCATTGATTTGTCTGGTATATCTTTTATTCAGAGTGAAATTAATAAAACTTATGGATTAAAATACGCTCCAGTAGATGGCGATGGCTATTGTCTGTTAAGGGCCATACTGGTTTTAAAAGAACATGAGTATTCATGGGCGCTGGGCAGCCATAAGACGCAAAAGCAAGTATACGAAGAGTTTATTAAAATTGTTGATAAACAAACGATCGAGGCTCTTGTTGATACGGCATTCTATAATCTCAGGGAAGATGTAAAGACGTTATTTGGCGTTGATCTACAATCTGACAACAAAATTCAGGGGGAGGGTAGTCTTATGCCATGGAACTTTCTGTTTTTTAAAAAGGAATTTATTGATAGTTGCTTGAATGACAAAAAATGCATACTGCATTTACCCGAGTTTATATTTAATGATAACAAGGCACGCCTTGTTTTAGATACCGACCCAGAGAAGAGGATTAATGAGGTGAAAAATTTCCTCACGGCTCTTTCAGATAGCATTTGCTCATTATTTATTGTTAATAGTAATGTGGCATCAATCTCCTT
>JAIJJM010000828.1 GCA_022728415.1 Collinsella sp.
CGTTGAGAAAAAGGAGTCGCCATGTCTGAATATCGTCGTTATTACATCAAGGGGGGAACATGGTTTTTCACGGTAAATTTACGGAATCGTCGAAGCCAACTTTTGACCACCCAGTACCAGACACTCCGTAACGCCATTATTAAAGTTAAGCAGGCCAGACCTTTTGAAATTAACGCCTGGGTAGTTTTGCCAGAGCATATGCACTGTATCTGGACATTACCCGAAAGTGATGATGATTTTTCCTCTCGCTGGCGGGAGATTAAAAAGCAGTTCACCCATGCTTGCGGATTGAAAAATATCTGGCAACCGCGTTTTTGGGAGCATGCCATTCGCAATACAAAAGATTATCGCCATCATGTTGATTATATTTATATAAATCCAGTGAAACATGGCTGGGTAAAGCAGGTGAGTGATTGGCCATTCTCAACGTTCCATCGCGATGTAGCGCGAGGGTTATATCCCATTGATTGGGCGGGAGACATAACGGATTTTAGTGCCGGGGAGCGTATTATTTTATAATTGTGCGCGGATGCCTGATGCGACGCAGGCGCGTCTTATCATGCCTACAAACTTGTGCCGGATCGGTGGGCCGGATAAGGCGTTCACACCGCATCCGGCAATTGTGCACCGGTGCCTGATGCGACGCTGGCGCGTCTTATCATGCCTACATGTAGTGGTCAAGTAATACTGGCCACGGTTTTACAGTAAAAATGGTATCTGTTCTCTGACTCTTCCGGCGTCAGCCCTCCGTTATAATGGTGAGGCCTGACGCTATTGTAATAATTCAGAATATAACTGCTGATTTGCTGCCGGGCCACGTCTTTGCCTGTGTAGCCATCGGTTGGCACCCATTCTGTTTTCAGACTGCGGAAGAAGCGTTCCATTGGACTGTTATCCCAGCAGTTTCCCCGTCGGCTGACACTTTGCTTTATCCTGTAACGCCAGAGAAGTTGTTGATATTTCAGTCCTGTATATTGACTTCCCTGGTCGCTATGGAACATGACGTCCCGCGGCTGACCACGCACCTCATACGCCATCCGCAGGGCACTGCTTATCAGGGCAGTATCGGCATTCGCTGACAGGCTCCAGCCGATAACCCTGCGGGCAAAAAGATCCATGACGACCGCCAGATAGCACCAGCGATTTCCTGCCCAGATATACGTAATATCTCCGCACCATACCCTATCTGGCTCGGGCACAGCGAACTGGCGCTCAAGCAGATTCGGCAGACAGGTATGTTCCTGACGAGCATTTTTGTACTGATGTTTTCCGGGCTGACAACTGCTCAGGTTCAGATATTTCATCAGACG
>JAIJJM010000043.1 GCA_022728415.1 Collinsella sp.
TCGACGATGCGGTTGGCGTCCGGATCGACGATGGTGCAGTCTGCGACGGGAATGTCGAAAGAGACGATCCTGCTTTCGCCCGGCTGCAGTTCGACGCGTCGAAACGCCTTGAGTTCCCGATCGGCCCAGCTGGTGGATGTCACGAGGTCCCCGACATATGCCTGCACGACCTCGACGCCGTAACGCTTCCCGGTGTTGGTCACGGTGACTTCGGCATGTATGGTGTCGGCTGCGGTGAAGACGCCGGAAGGCGGGACATTGCTAATCGTCGGATCATCGTACTCGAACGTGGTGTATCCGAGTCCCTCGCCGAACGCGAACGCCGGATCCTGCGTCAGATCGGCGTACCGGTCGCCATGCTGGCCTCTGATCTGGTTGTAATAGACCGGCAGCTGACCCGCATGGCGCGGGAAAGTGATCGGCAGACGCCCGGATGGATCCGTCAGACCGAAAATGATCTCGGCTATGGCGCGACCGCCCTCCATGCCCGGTGAAGGAGCCCACAGCAGGGCGCTTGCCCCGCCCTCGCTCTCACGGCAGTGGATAGGCGTGCCATCGGGACGCAGACTGGCGACGACAGGAACGGGACCAACCACCGACGGTGGAAGCACCTGCGGCTTGGAGCTGACCAACACCACGACCAATGGCTTCCCGGTTTCCCTCGACACATCGGCGAGCGCATCGAGTAGTGCGTTTTGTCCGCCGAGTAGTTCGAGTGTGGCGGTGGAACATCCTTCGCCGATCAGTTGCACTACGTCGCCGACGACGGTCACGATTGCGTCGGATTGGCGGGCTGTGGCTACGGCTTCGTCGATCATTGTCTGGTCGGCGGGTGCGGGGACGGCTACCTTGGGTCGGGGTTGTCCGTCGGGATAGAGTTCGCCCTCGGGGTCGGGCACGATGTTCACGATGTTCGCGCCGCGCATGTAGGCGACTTCGATGCCGGTCTTTTTTGCGATGGCTTTGATGCCGTCGAGTACGGTGGTGATCGCTTCGCGTGGATGGCCGTCGGGCATCCAGTTGACTTGTCCGGAGTTGCCGGCCCAGTCGCCGAGTTGGGTTTGCGCGTCGTCGGCCAGCGGTCCGATGACGGCGATGTGTTTGATTGTGTTGGCAGCGGAGCTGTTGTTTTCGATGTTCAGGGGCAGTGAGCCGTCGTTGCGCAGCAGGACCACGGATTCTCGGGTCAGCTCGAGGTTCGCCTGTCGATGTTCCGCCGAACCCATGATGACCTTGATACGTTCGGGATCCGGTAGACGCGGGTCTTCGAAGAGTCCCAGACGGAACTTCAACGCCAGGATGCGTGACACTGCGGCATCGATCAGTGATTCGTCGAGCAGGCCTGTGTCCACGGCCTCGATCGCGCCTTCGTAGAACTGTGGCGTGGTCATGATCAGGTCATTGCCTGACTTGACGGCGTCCGCCGCCGCATGCGTATAGTCTGGCTTGACGTGCTGTTCCCAGACGGAGCGGCCCACGTTGTCCCAGTCGGTGATGAGTGTGCCCTGGTAGTTCCAGGAGCCACGTAGCTTTTCTTTCAGGAGCCACTGGTTGAAGGTGACCGGGACGCCGTCAATGGATTCGTATCCGAGCATGAATGTGCCGCAGCCTTCTTTGGCTACGCGTTCGAAGGGTGGAAGGAACCATGACTCAAGCTTGCGATGGCTGAGTTCAGCCTCGGATGCGTCGCGGCCGCCCTGAGTTTCGGAATAGCCTGCGAAGTGTTTGGCGCAGGCGAGGATAGCGTCTCGGCCCAATGGTTCCGTGGCGTTGGCTCCGCCTTGGTAGCCTTTGACGATGGCGCTGGAGAGTTCGCCGATCAGCGTCGGATCTTCGCCGAAGGTCTCCCCCACGCGTCCCCAGCGGGTATCGCGGGCGATGCACAGCACCGGGGAGAAGGTCCAATGCACACCCGTGGCAGAGACCTCTTCGGCAGTTGCCCGGCCCATCGATTCAATCTTGTCCGGATCCCAGCTTGTCGCCATGCCCAATTGTTCGGGGAAGATCGTCGCGCCGGGCCAGAAGGAGTATCCGTGGATGCAGTCGTCGCCGATGATCAGGGGAATGCCGAGACGTGTCTTCGTGTTGACGGTCTCGGCCGCTCGAGGCAGGTCGTCCGGACTGGTGTGCAGGATCGAGCCGACGTGCCTGTTCACAATCAAGTCGTCCAAGTCGCCGGAGCGTGCGTCGAGCTGCATCATCTGCCCGACCTTTTCTTCCAGGGTCATGCGGGAGAGCAGGTCGTCGATGCGTTCTTCAACCGGCAGATCCGGGTTGCGGTAGGGGAGCTTCTGGCCGCTGATGTTCTCGCTCATACTTGTTCGTTCCTTTCGTCTTTTTGCGGCTCGTGGCCCATTTCGGTTTGCCTGTGATCGAACACCACCGCGATCAGCGCTTTTATCGCGAAGTCCACGGTGCTGGGCATGTCGATGTGGTCTTTATCAATGAGCCATTGCAATTGCAGGCCGTCCATGACCGCGATGATGGACGCGCAGGCCGCTTCGGCCTTTTCCTCGTCGAGGTCCCGTCCCATTTCGTCGGCCATGTCTTGCATTCGCTCTTTGAGTTCGTTGCGTAGTCCGTCGTACCGTTCGTGGAAGTATGTGTTTCCCGGGTTGTTCTCCGTCACTGATTCGGCCGACAGGGTGACGAAGGTTCGCACCACGTTGGGACGGCTCGCGTTCAACTCTGCGGTCTCCACCAAGTGGCGGAACGCCTGCGCCCCCCTGGGCAGATGCCCCTGGTCGAATTCGGCGACTTCGCTGGAGTCCCGGTTCCTGAGCACCGCTTCCAGCAGTCCTCGTTTTGATCCGAAGTAATGCAGGACCCCGGCCCTGGTCATTCCTACCCTGTCGGCCACTTCCTGCAGCGTTCCGTTCGCCGTGCCTTTGCTGCCGAACACGTCGGCGGCGGCCTCGATGATGCTTTGGCGTCGCTCCTCGGTCTCGGGTCGGTGCCGTGGCGTGGTTTTCTTCTCGTTGTTCATGATTCGATGTCGGCTTTCATTCTTGTGGGTTCGGTTCGAGGCGTTGTCCCATGGCTCGCCGCCGGTCTGGACTGCGCCACGTGTTCGAGCAGGATCGGCTCCAGTATCAGCACGTTGATCCAGACGCATAATGCCGGGGCGAACAATAACCACACCAGCAGCAGGCGCGGCGCGAAGACCGGCAGGCCTCCCATGAGGACGATGGTCACGACCACGCACGCCATGGACGGCAGGAGGTGCTGCAAGGCCAGCGAGAACGATCCTCGAATAATCTCGCCCACGCTCATCGTGAAGTAGGCGGGAAGCATGAACATGTACGTCGCGGCCATGAGGATGACGCCGTACGCCGCCAGGATCAGCAGCATGAGGGGCGTGAACGAGTTGGTGAGGTTCTGCAATTCCTGGAATCCCAGCACCATGGCGATGCCCGCCGTCAGAAGCATCGCCCATAATCCGGTCGGTTTTGCGAATCCTCTTCTGAATTCACGGACGAATTCCCTCCATACGGCGACGTCCCCCTCCCGTCTCATCCTGCGGCACACCGAGTAGGCCGCCGAGATGCTGGCGCCTATGGTGACGAGAGGCAGGCTGAACAGCACCATGAGGACGTTGAGTTCTAGAATCTGCACCATGGTGCTCAGCAATGCGTATAGTTTGCCGTCCGTGGAGAATATCTGCTTGATCATTTGCCTCACCTCCATACGATCGTAGCAACGGCTTTAGGCGTCAGCGTAACGTTGGCCGCGTTATCCTCCCACCCCGCCCTGACGGTTATCGGAGATTCCCCATCGTTCAGAAGAACCATGGCGCGGCTTCCATCTTCGTTGAGCGCCGCCACGCATCGCGCGCCGTCCGTGTTTCCCGTTGCGATGGTGGGGACGACATGGGCCCCCGGACGAATGTGACGGCTGAAATGCGCCAGCCCGTAGTAGTCGATCTCCTTGCTCGCCTTGCGACGTTCGGAGTCGACGCGCAGCAGCCCCCTGCATGTGGATTCCCCGAATCCAGGCACCGTCGGTCCGCGATGCTCGTCCAAAGCGATGTTCCATAGGACGAACGCATTCGCCCCATGGTTCAGTGCCTGGATGATCATGCCAACCAGGTGGCTAAACGCCGGTTCGAACCCGGGGATCCATTCTCCGCCCGACGCTTCGGTCACATAGGAGAATTTCCCGGGGTGGCGTTCGGACACGACGCTCTGCGATTGGGGGTCGCCCGCGTACCAATGCCATGCGATTCCATCGAACGATTCGGCCGCGCCGTCAAGCAACGCCAGCGGATAGTCGCATCTGTCCCAATTGTGGTCGTATCCGAGTATCAGCGTCTTGAATCCCGCTTCGCGCATGGCCGTCCTGAGATGGTCCCTGACGAAGACGGTCTCCTCCTGTGCGCTCATCGCCATGCTGGGGTAATGGGTGGGCTCGTACAGGGGCTCATTCTGAGGCGTGACGGCATGTACTTCGATGCCGTGGGACCCGTAGGCGCGCAAGCACTGGACGAAATACCTGGCGTAGGTTTCCCGGCAGTCTTCCCTGAGGCTTCCCGCCTTCATGCTTCCGTTGGTCTTCATCCATGCGGGGGCGCTCCATGGGCTCATCACGACCTTCAGGTCGGGGTTCAGCCGTTTGGCCTCGTGGATCAGGGGTATCACGTTGCGTTCGTCTCGCGCGATGGAGAAATGCTCCATCGAGTCGTCCCGTTTCCCATCCGGCATGTCGTCGTAGCTGTAGACATCCCTGGCGTAATCGCTTGCGCCCATCGGATTGCGGAGCATCGACAGGCCGATGCCCTGGTCCGGGTCGAAGAGGTCCGTCATGGCTTGTTTTCTGCTCTCATCGTCCAGCGTCTCGTTGAGCAGATACGCGGAGGAGTCCGTGAGGGACGCGCCGAAGCCGACGACGCGCTGCATCGTTTCCCCGGGTTTCATCATGATCTCCACGTCGAACGTCCCCTCGTGCGAGGCTTGTTCGACGGGTTCCATGAGATGCCTTTGGGAAATGGTGCGGAAGATCTTCGCTCCCATGGGTTCCTCCTTCTTCAATCAACCGTTCGTCGACGTTGACGTCATGGCCGTGCTTATGTCTGGATGGTCCCCCCATGGGGGTGAACAACGGGCAATCGCCCGGAACCGTTCACCCCCATGGGGGGGGGGATGGGCTCACTCGCCCAGTCTCTTCATGTTCGCGGCGATCTTCTCGTCGCGGATCTTGTTGATCTGGTCGATGCCGTTGTCCTTCTCGAACTTCTCGTACGTGGTCAGCAGTTCGTCGAATTTCTTTTCGGATTCGGCGCGGATCATCGACACCAGGGTCGTCGACCAGTTCGTGTTGATCGCGGACAGGGACCGAGACTGAGGAGTGTTCGCGTCGGGGCTGATGTTCTCGATCTCGAACTGGGGCTTGAGGTAGTCTCGTCCCCAGTCCTGCATCTGACGGATCGCTTGGACGTATGAATCCTTGTTCAGGGCCTTGTACCGGTCGTGGCTGAACAGGACGAACTCGCCGATTCGCCATTCCTTCTGGAACTTCTCCGGTTCGTTGGTGCGCACTTCGTTGGCCTCGTCCGTCCATGAGACGGTGCCGTCGGAGTTCTTGGTGTAGGTCTTTCCCTCGATGCCGAAGTTCACCAGGTACTGGCCGGGGTCGTCGAGCAGATACGTGTACAGCTGCATGGCCTTCGCCGGGTTCTTGGTCTTCTTGGAGATGTAGGTGATGGTCCATCCGCTCAGTCCGGCCTGGGACAGGGTCGGCTCGTTGCCTTCCGTGGACTCCATGGCGTCGACGGCGACGTATTCCTTGCCGGGGTTCGAGGACATCCAGGTTTGAAGTTCGGTGCCTTTCTGGGGGAACGCCTGGAGCAGCATGGTGGCGTACTTGCCCGAGCTCACCTTTTCCTTAAGCGTTTCCTCGTCGTCGGCGAAGCTGTCGTCGGAGATGTTTCTATCCTGGTGTACCTGCCTCAACGCCTTGAGCCAGGTCACGTAGTCCTCGTCTAGGTTCCTCTCGTAGAACTTGCCGTCTTTGATGATCGGAACGCCGAGCATGTTCTGCAATGTGGCGTCGAGGGAGCTGTTGGATGCATCGAACGAGTTGAAGCCGAACGGGACGAGATCGGGGAACTTCTCCTTGATGGTCTTCATCGCGCTGACGAATCCCTCCGGGGTCTTGAAGTCGACATCTCCGATCGCGTCCAGCACGTCCTTGCGGATGATGAACGCGTCCGTGGGAGGAATGGTTCCGTCCTCATAGTCCCGGGACGTGTTCGAGTACGAGGGGTAGCCGTAGGTCTTGCCGTCCTTGAGCTTGTACCAGTCCAACGTCTGCTTCTGAGCCACCTTGGTGAAGTACGGATCGTACTTCTTGGCGAGATCCTGCAGTGGCAAAGCCCATTTGTTGGCCGTCTGCGCCACCTGGGAGCTGGAGTCGAAGATCGTGATGAGGTCCGGCATGTCGCCGCTGGCGAAGAATGTGTTGAGCTTGGTGTTATCACCTGTGATGAACTCGACGTCGAGGTTCAGGTCTTCCTTGATCTGCTTGGTCACGAGATCCTCGCCCCAGGATTTGTTCCACCAATCGGCGTTGACGTACCAGGTGAGCTTGGTGTCCTTAGTCTTGTCCAGCTTCCATGCCGGAGTGTCCGCGGACACTTCGTAGCTGGGATCTGGCAAGTTCGCCGTAGCGTCGTCCGTCTTGGCCGACGAACTGCCGCCGCATCCGGCCAACACCAGCATGGAGGCCGCTCCAGCCACCGCGACCATTTTAGTGAAGACTCCTTTGTACTTCATTGTTCCATTCCTTTCATTTCATTTCTTTTTCTGTCTTCCTTGGGCGAGAATTGCCGTGGGCTCGCGCGGATCAGGGTCTCCATCGGCCGTCTCATCCTTTCACCGCGCCAAGCATCGTGCCGCTGACGAAGTACCTTTGGACGAACGGGTAGAGTATGAGGATCGGCGCGATGGTGATGATGATCGTCGCCAGACGCATTCCTCTTGTCGTGGTGTCGACCATCAGCGATCCCACGGTGCCCATTTGCGCCGAGGCCTGCGAACGGACGATGATCTCATAGAGCCTCATCTGCAGCGGATACAACGCCTCGTTGTTGATGTACAGCTTGGTGGTCATGAAGTCGTTCCATTGGGCAACTCCGTGGAAGAGAGCGATGGTCGCCAACGCCGGCTTGGAGAGCGGGAGGATGATCGAGGAGAAGACCCGCAGCTCCCCCGCTCCATCGATCCTTGCGGAGTCGATCAACGAATTCGGCACCTGTCGGAAGAAGTTCATCAGGATGATCACGTCGTAGTAGCTGAACAGTCCGGGGATGATATAGACCCAGAAGGAGTCCAGAAGGCCCAACGACTTGATGAGCAGATAGGTCGGGATCATACCGCCGGAGAAGAACATCGTGATGATGCCCATCGCGGAGTACACTGACCTTCCCTTCAGATATGCCTTGCTCAACGGATAGGCGAACACGGCGCAGAACATCGTGTGCGCGATCACGCCCACCGCGGTTCTGGAGACAGAGATGAACAGCGACTGCCACAATCCATCGTCGGAGAACACTGCCGCGTAGTTGTCGAGGGACAACGCTTTCGGCCAGAAGATGAAGTCGTTTTCTGACAGGGATTCCGAAGTGGCGAACGACGAGATGACGATGTTCCACACCGGAACCACGATGATAATGGTGAACAACAGCAGCAGGGCGGCGTTCGCTACGTCGAAGAAGATCGAATTATGCCTCACGCGCTGGGATCGGGCAACGAAACTAGGTTTCCCTTCGGGAAGGCCTTTCACGGTCTTTGCATTCATGTCGTCTTCCTCTCTCAGAGCACGGACTGATTGTCGTTGATTTTCTTCGTCACCAGGTTGACGGCTACCAGCAGGATCGTGGACACGATCGAGACGCCGAGGCCCACGGCCGTCGCATAGGAGAAGTCTCCTTCGGACAGGCCCACCCGGTAGACGTAGGAGTTGATGACCTCAGCCTTGGGCTGGTTCTGTGAATTCATCAGGACGAGCGTCTGGTCCAGGTTGGATCCCAGTAGTCCCGACACCGTCAGGATGAGGTTCAGGATGATGATCTGGCGGATGCCCGGGATGGTGATGTTCCATATGCGTTGGATCTTGGATGCTCCGTCGATCTCCGCGGCCTCGTACAACGCGTTGTCGATTCCCGCCATGGTCGCCAGATACAGGATCGTTCCCCATCCGGCTTCCTTCCACACGTCCGAAAGGGAAGCGATCCACCAGTATTTGTCGGCGTCGAGCAGATAGTTCGAGTCTGCGTTGAAGCCTAGGAATTGAAGGATTTCATTAAGAAGGCCGTTGGTTGACAGCCAGTTGATCAGCATGCCTCCGAGGATGATCCATGAAAAAAAATGAGGGAGATAGGTCAGCGTCTGTACTATCTTCTTGAATGGTGTCCATGGGATTTCGTAGATCATGACCGCCAACACGATGGGCAGGAGGAATCCCAGCGTCAGTTTGATGAAGCTGATGCCCAGGGTGTTGACCACGGATTGCCAGAAATACTGGTCCTTCAGGATAGTTTCGAAATTCTGCCAGCCGACCCAAGGCGCGTCCTCGATGGTGTCCACCACCGTGTATTGCTTGAATGCCAGGACCAAACCGTAGATGGGGATGAAGTTGAAGACGATCATGAAGATGATGCCAGGCAAGATCATGGCCTGCAGCTGCCATTGTCTCCCGAACTGGACGAACCATGATCTGACGCGGTGGACATTGCCTTCGGATCGTGCCCTTTCCCTCCGGGTGGAGATTCTCCTGCTTTTTTCTGCAGCGCCCATGCTCGTTCACTCTCCTTAAAGGAATGCAATACACAACATCTTTGTTACTGCTGCAATTCGAATCCTCTTTTGGACTCGATATCCAGTAAGCATAATGTTACTTACTTGTAAGTAAGTATGTCAAATGGCATGTCACCCTCAAGCGAGCCATCTTGAGCCTCGAATTAGGCTCAAGCAACCGTTTTCTCTTCTCCGATAACGTTCGATAATCCGTACACGCATACGAAAAAAGAGGGTTATTCGTAATGAAGCGATTCCCGCCGTAACAATCTCATTTCGGAATAACCCCACATACACCGATGAGCCAATCTCAAGCTAGTCGATCAAATCCTCGAGTTCGCCTGCGAATCATCGCAGTTCGTCATCCGTGGTGCGGAACGTTATGCTCGCCGTACTGTTGTCGACACGGACCGTGTAATGGTCGAGGGGTGGATTCTAGTGGCGGTTGCAACACCTGAGGTTTGAGCGGTCTTCCATGGCCGCGTTGTCGGTTGTTGGGGTTGTCACGCGGCGTCGGGCAGTTCGATGATCTTCTCGCTTGGTTTCATGAAGCCGGGGGTCTTGCGTGGCCGGTCGTTGAGTTCCTCGGCGACCGCGTCGAGGTGCCCCTCCGGGTAGAAGGATGGGCCGGTGCCTTTGGGGAAGTGCTGGCGCAGGAGCCCGTTGGTGTTCTCGTTGGCGCCGCGCTGCCACGGGGAGTGCGGGTCGCAGAAGCAGACGGCCATGTCCGGCGAGGCGCCGGTCCGTTTGTGCGGGGCGGGTTCCGCTCCCTGGTCCCAGGTCGGCGAATCGCGCAGGAGTTTGGGCGGCGGGGCCATTTTGTCGATGATGGCCCGATGGACGTGTCCGGCGTCGCGCCCGTCGGGCAGGTGCGGCAGGATTGTGAACCTGGTGGCGCGCTCGACGAGCGTGCCGATCGCGCTTTTGTCGCGGCCGCCGGTGATGAGATCGCCCTCCCGGCGGCCCGGGACCGCCCGGTCCTCGATCTGCGGGGGTCGCTCCGAGACCATGACCATGGGTTCGCGGAAACGGGGTTTGCGGCCTCGGCCGCCTTGGGGCCTGCGGGCGGTTCGCCCCTGCCCCACGGCGCGTTTCGGCTCCTGCTTGAGTCCCGCCCCCGGCCTGCAGGCAGATGGCCTGGCAGATGGTTTCGACGCTTGCGTGCATGTCACCATTATCCGGGAACATCGCCTTCGGCCCCCGATGTCTATTTAGAGGTGCAACACCCCTGTTGGTCCTGCAATTCCAGCAGTTCGTCGGCGAATGCCTCGGCGGGCGTCCGGTAGCCCAGCACGCGCATGGGACGGTTGTCGGCCTCGTCGACAATCTCCCGCAGTTCCCCGGCCATGTCCATCCGGATCTCGCTGCGTTCGGGCGGATACCGGCGGATCATGCCGTTCCTGTTCTCGTTGCTTCCCCGCCGCCGGCTGGAGTACGGGTCGGCGAAGTACGTGTCCATGCCCGGCCCGTCGCGCAGGCGCGTGTGGCGGGCGAACCCGGT
>JAIJJM010000829.1 GCA_022728415.1 Collinsella sp.
GCCACGATGTTCTTGGCCACGCTCGGCGTGATGCCCGATACGTATCCCAGCAGGCTCGCGCTCGCGGTGTTGACGTCGACGCCCACGCGGTTGACGACGTCCTCCACCACGTGGCCCAGGGTGCGCGAGAGCTCGGCCTGGTCAAGGTCGTGCTGGTACTGGCCCACGCCGATGGACTGGGGCGGAATCTTGACGAGCTCTGCCAGCGGGTCCTGCAGGCGGCGGCCCAGGCTCATGGCGCCACGCACGGTGACGTCCAAATCGGGATATTCCTGGCTGGCGAGCTCGGAAGCGGAGTACACCGACGCGCCAGCTTCGTTGACAATGGTGTAGCGAAGGCTGGGCGCCTGCTCGGCAATGAACTCCGAGACGACTTCCTCGGTCTCGCGGCTGGCGGTGCCGTTGCCGATGACGATGGTGTTGACGCCATCCTTCTTGACGAGGCGGGCGAGCTCGCGCTTGGTGCCGGCGACGTCGTGGCGCGGCTTGGTGGGATAGACCACGCCGTGGTCGAGCAGCTTGCCGGTCTCGTCCATGACGGCGACCTTGCAGCCGGTACGGTAGCCCGGATCGAGCGCGAGCACGCGGGCGCCGCGCACGGGGCGCGCCGAGAGCAGCCCCTCGAGATTCTTGGCAAAGACGTTGATGGCCTCGGTTTGGGCGCGAACGGTGAGTTTGGCGCGGGCCTCGCGCTCAAGCGAGGGAGCCATGAGGCGCTTGTAACCGTCAGCGATGGCGGCATCGAAGATGGGGGCGAAGACGCCCTGGCGTCGGGGCCAACGACTGCCGAGGCGTGCCGTGGCGGCTGCGCCGTCGACGTTCACGCGCACGCGGAGCTTGCCCTCGCGCTCACCGCGGTCGATAGCCAGCACGCGGTGGTTGGGGATACGGCGCAGCGGCTCGTCATAGCTGTAGTACGGCTCGTAGGGAGTCTTTTCGGCGGGGTCGGTGGCCTCGACGACGATGTCGGCAGTGTTTTGCGTAAAGGCGCGCAGGCCGGCGACGTTCTCGGGGTCCTCGGCCACCGTTTCGGCCACGATGTCCGCCGCACCGGCGAGCGCCTTCTCGGGCGTGTCGAAGCCAGCCTCCTCGTTGACGTATGCTGCGGCGACGTCGAGTGCGCTGCCCTTGGCCGAGGCCTGCATGATGATCATGTTGGCGAGCGGCTCCAGACCTGCCTCGCGGGCCTTCTGCGCGCGAGTCATGCGCTTTTTGCGGTAGGGCTTGTAGAGGTCCTCGACACGCTGGAGCTGCGTGGCCTCGCGAATCTGCTGCTCGAGTTCGGGCGTGAGCTTGCCCTGG
>JAIJJM010000830.1 GCA_022728415.1 Collinsella sp.
CTGATGATCATCGCTCCTTCGCTGTTTATCGGCATACTGCTATGGATTCCCGGTTCTTCGGTGTGGCTATATGCGTGTGTGTATGTGCTGTGGGTGATGCTGGCTCAGGCATTCCAAGCCTGTTACAACCCGTTGGCCGGCGAGATGACGAAGGACTTCAGCCAGCGAACGAAATTGTCAACCACACGAATGTTCATTTCCACAGCCGCAGCCACATTCATCCCACTCGCCGGAAGCTGGACGTTGTCGATGTTTGGCGAGACCAAGGCAACCGCCTATATGGTGGTGGGCATCATCTCGACGGTGCTGTTCGCCTGCGCCGTAGCGGTCACATGGAAGACCACATGGGAGATGACACCCGAGCAGGCCGGCTTCGGCGAATACGCCAACGGTACGGTGCATGAGACATGTCTTGGGCTGCGTGGGTGGATTCGCCGGGCGGCACATGTGATACGCGAGTACGCCACGACATTGCGTATTCGCGAATTCCGCAAGCATCTGGTGATCTTTCTCCTAGTACAGACATCATCCGATGTGTTCGGGCAGACCTTCCTGTTCTTCGTTCTGTACGACTGGAACAAAACCGCTGCTTTTGCCTCGCTGTTGCTGGGCTGCACGGTTGTTTCGTTGCCACTGATGCCGTTGTTCGGCAAGGCAGTGGTGAAGTTCGGGGTGAGCCGGCTCTATGCCTTCGCTTTTGCGGGCATGCTGCTTGGTGTGGCATGGCTGGCCTTGGCATGGGTGTTGACCGGTGCTCTGCCTAGTGCTGTGTGGATGGTGCTCGCAGTTGCCGCATCGCTATGGTTTTTCGTGTTCAAGGCGCTTGTGGGGTATTTGCCATGGACGGTATTGGTATTCATGCCGGATATCGATCAGATTGTTACGCGTAGGTACCGTTCGGCTACTTTTTCCAGTGTGCAATCAAGCCTCCGCCAGCTCGGCTCGGGAATCGTCACCATTGGTGTCGGCTTGGTCCTTGCCATGGTAGGGTTCGATTCCTCACTGCCACGGCAGTCTCGAGAGGCGTCGATCGGCATTGCCGCGGTCATGCTGGGCTTTTACACCGTTGCGATGATTGTATGCTGGATTGTCTCATCGCGCCTTGCCATCAATCAGCGGACCGATTTTGACGTGCTGCATGAGGTCGATCGGCTGCGGGCTGGGGGAGACAAGACAGAGGTTGATGCATCCGTTCGGCGTACCGTGGAACGGCTTACCGGACTTTCCTATGAGGAATGTTGGAAATAGCAAATAAGAAACAACAAAGCCGATGCATAAACGCATCGGCTTTGTTGTTTCT
>JAIJJM010000831.1 GCA_022728415.1 Collinsella sp.
CTTCGATGCCGTCGTCGCCTATGTCGAGCGCACGGGCGCCGCACTCGTTTCCGGCACCACGGGCTACACACCCGATCAGATGGACCGCCTGCGTGAGCTGGGTCAGAACGCCCGCGTCATGCACTCCGGCAATTACTCCATCGGTATCGCAGCCCTGCGTCATCTGGTAGCACAGGCCACACGCGAGCTGCCCGGCTTTGACTGCGAGATTGTCGAGACGCACCACAACCAAAAGGTTGACGCCCCCAGCGGCACTGCCAAGTTGCTGCTCGACGCCGTCGTTGAGGCCGAGCCCGAGGCAGGTTACCACCCCGTCTATGGCCGCGAGGGCATGTGCGGCGCGCGCGACCCCAAGGAAATCGGTATGCACTCGCTGCGCGGCGGCACCGTCGCCGGCGTGCACGAGGTGAGCTTCTTTGGCCAGGACGAGGAGGTCACGCTCACACACCGTGCCACGAGCCGCCAGATCTTTGTCAACGGCGCCCTGGCCGCCGCCCAGAAGCTCGTCACCCGCGACCCCGGCTTCTACACCTTCGATCAGGTCATGTTTGCCTAACCAGGTATCAACCGTATCCACGCAAAGGAGAAACAGCATATGAGTAACGCAGCCGAGATGGATGCACAGGAGATTATCAACTACATCGCCACCGCGCCCAAGAAAACGCCCGTCAAGCTGTACGTGCGCGAGAAGCCGGTCATGAAGGTCCAGTGGGGCAATGCACACGTCTACGGCGGTCGTCGTGGCAAGACCGTCTTTGGTGACTGGGATGAGCTCAAGGCAATCCTCGACGCCAACGCCGACTCCATCGACTACTACGACGTCGAGAATGACTGCCGTAACTCCGCCGTGCCCATGCTCGACCTCAAGGGCATCAACGCCCGCATCGAACCGGGCGCGATCATCCGTGACCGCGTCGAGATCGGCGATCGCGCCGTCATCATGATGGGTGCCATCATCAACATCGGCTCCGTCATTGGCGAAGGCTCCATGATCGACATGGGCGCCGTGTTGGGCGGCCGCGCCACCGTGGGCAAGAACTGCCACATCGGCGCCGGCACCGTGCTGGCAGGTGTCGTGGAGCCCGCCAGCGCCACGCCCGTCATCATCGAAGACGACGTCATGATCGGCGCCAACGCCGTGGTCCTGGAGGGCGTGCACGTGGGCAAGGGCGCCGTCGTGGCTGCCGGCGCCGTGTGCGTCGAGGATGTCCCCGCCGGTGCCGTCGTGGCCGGTGTCCCCGCCCACGTCATCAAGATGCGCGACGCCCAGACCGACAGCAAGACCGGCCTCGAG
>JAIJJM010000044.1 GCA_022728415.1 Collinsella sp.
CCACAGGAACCGGTCTTGGACAGTTCGGGATGCAACACCCTGCGATACTCCAACACCTTGCTACCCTTGTACCGGTCAAGCGTGGCGCTCGTCTGCGCCCTCGAAACATCCTCGTCAACAGTGGTCCGCAAACGGTTGAACGCCTGTTCCAACCACTTATCGACCTCTTGGAACGTTTCATCAGTCCTACTGGGCCACTCCTTCGGACGAATCTGGGGAGTTTCCACAGCAAGACTTCGATATGTGTCAGCCGGACGTTGCGCCACAAGCCACGGATCAGTATTGTCGCGCGGGAACACAAGACCTGGAACGTCACCCTTCGGACTGACGCCCACGAGCCTCAACGTCTCATTCGCATAGGAGACACCCAGGCGGCGCACCTGCTGAATCAACGCCATTTCCAACAAGGCCATGCGTGCTGCGACTGCATACGTCATGCCATCGTTCCACCAGTCTGAGGGAGTCAACGCATTCCATATCATGTGCGCTTGGCTCACATACTGGTTCACCAGCGTTGCGCGAGCCTTCTCAAGCGTGTCAGCCAACGTTTCAAGCGATTTACCGGCCATCAGGACTCAGACTCGCCTTCATCGACAAGCTCGACATCAACATTAGGCAGACCATCCACAGCGGACTTGGTTTCATCATCCCAACCCGTAGCCGGTTCCACTGCGGCAACAAGCTTCGCGGTACCCTTATCCGACTGGCCGGAAACATTGAACTGGTCGGCAAGACGGTTCATATCATCCTCGGCAACATCCTGAGCCGTATAGCCCATCTTGTGCGTGAGAATCGTCCTACGCGCCAACAAGCCGCTCTGATACAGCAGTTGGCAAGCCTGAGCCTGTTCCAGCGAACTGGTCGTATCCATCGGCTTCCACACCATCTCGAACTCGCTCTGCGAAGCCTTGGAGCCGTCCAACGCCAAAGCCATACGAATCATACGGACAATAGGCTCGGCGTCAAGATCGTTCATGGTCTGAACCTTGAACTTCAACGTCTCACGCTTCAGTTCCGCACCACTGGCGGAACCCTGCACGTCAGGCGAAAGAATATCCAACGGAATGCCGGACACTGCGGCAAGCTGCTTCACGTCGGAAACAATGATGTTCTGCAAACTACCGGTATCGGTGGTCTGCGACTCCCAAATCTCCACACCATCAGGCAACTGCCACAATGCTGCCGGACCCATAGCGAAACGCTTCGAATAGTCGATGGGATCGCCAACCTCAGCAAGACCGTTGATCACATCGGGGTCTTCCTCCGTGTAAGTCTGCGGAAGATCACCTTTGACGGCACGTTGGCGGAACGCCTGCATCATCGTGATGCACAGGCGGTCGAACACCTCACGGTCGATACGCTTCAACATCGGAAGATACGGCTCGAACAAGCCTTGACCGTCAACCGTGCTCAACCGGACTATAGGCAATGAGTCACAGTCCAGAGCGTAATCGTATTCGTCACCCTTACTATCATCCCACTTCCAGTTCGTTCCAGGACTCCACGCCTTGCCTTGATTGATGAAAACGGCAAGGTCCCCATCATCGGAAGGATTGACTACAGTACGTTCGGATTCCCTGTACGCCACACGCGAATACACACGCTTGGAGAACCCGTCATCGTCACGTTCGATACGGAACAAGGTAAGAGTCTCGACACCATGCTTGTCATCATGCGAATACATGATCGCCGCATCGTCATTGTCGGACATCCACGCTTCCCAAGGACTCAACGCCTTGATATAACGGTTTCCCTGCCCTTCTCCAACGAGAGCGAACGAACACCCGTAATCGCCCTTGTCAGGCAGTAGATGACGGCGGAGAATGAACGACAGGCCACACTGCTTGGCCATCTGGTCGGCATCGGTATCCTTCAACGAGGAATCCTCAACCTTACGGAAACCATTAGGCTGCTGCCGGTCGGTCACACTCTCGCTGATACGACGCGCGAGATTCACGACACCCAACTGGCGCATCAGCTTGTAGACAGGAGCCGCGTTCGGGTCAACACCCTGCGGAACGCTGCTCCTGTCCACCATCTCCTTGCCATCCTTGAACAACTTCAATTCGGCAATATCCAAGAGACGGGAACCCCACTCCTGTGCCAACGACGTAATCACGTAAGCATCATCGTCATCAATGGATGCCCCGTCAATGATTAGCTGCAACTCTGCCACAGGGCACCTCTTCCATCAGTAGATTCTCGACGGCGCGCGACGCCTCTTCTCCTCGGCTATCTCCAGATAGCGGGCGCGTGCGCGGTATGCGAGAATGCCCGCGACGCAGGCATCGATCTTGTTCGGGCTGGCCGGTGATTCCTTGAGAATCTTGTAGCCATACGATTTGTCCACCCGGCGCGGATGCCGGAAATGGTTGACGAGCCTCGGGTCGGCAAGCAACGCGATGCTGTTCAACGCTGGCTTTCTGCCTTCCGGCTCCTCATACGGGTAGCGGAAACCTGTGGCCGCGTTCTCCGTGGCCTGATACATCTCGTTCTTCCAGTTGTTCGTATAGAACTTGACGAGATCGCCGTTCTTGCGGGGGCCGACCTTCAGTTTCTTCCCGTAGTCCTTCTCCCAAGCGCCTATCATCGACTCGAAGAAGGCCGCGTCGGCAAAGAAGCCGACCACGTTGTACTTGTCGAGCATGTCTCTGGCGGCTTGGTCGAAAGCGTCACGGTCAACCCTCCACGTGGCCTTCTCCGGCCCGTCCGGGCATTGCTCCAGCTTGATAAGGAACAGCATACCATCGGACACCCTGCAACCAACGAGGGCTGTGGAGTCCTTCGACACGGAACCGTCGAAGCCGAGCGTTATCGGCTCCTTCTTGGTGACGAATTTCTGCCAAGCGGTTTCGAGCTTGCGGGAACCCAGATAACCGGCCATCTCGTCCTTGTACAGGACATGGGATTGAATGTCGGACTCCCTGAGCCAAGCGTTCTGCACGCTGGAAAGATTGTTCAGGAAGTAGCGAATCGAATCTGCGGGATCGGTGTCCGGCTGATAGATCTGGTCAAGCTGACCATCCAACGTCAACCACCCGTCCTTGGACGGGCCAAGCTCGCCATCGGTCAGCGAATAACGGCCATCGGCGCTCAGACCGGTCTTGTTCTCAATCGGCACGTCGGTACCGTCCTTGAGAATGATATGGTCTTTCCCATCGGGGCTTTTCAAGGATTGGCCGTAGGCAATCTCAAGGGCCTTGGTCATCTTCTTCTCGTCCGAGAAGTCCTCCACGTCCAACGTCGCGTACACATGGTCGAAGTAGATGCCGGCACGATGCTTGATTCGTCCTGCGGCCACATCCCACGCATACTTGTACGACGCTTCAGCGATACTGCCCTCGCCGGGGCGGTACATCGTGGAGGTCTCCATCATGAACGTGCCAGCGGTACCGGCACGCTTGCCGAGGTTTCGGGCCACGGTCTTGTACACGTTCCACAGCTTCGGCTGCACCATAAGATGCGTCTCGTCGGCAAGACCACAGGTGGTCAGCTTTCCATCCTGACTGGAGGCACCCGAAGTGATGGGCATGATGATGCCACCCTCGGGAAGCATGATACGGGTCGTGCCCACATCCATGCCCATGCCCTTCCAATCGGACAAGGGGCCGGAATCGCAGTTGTAGTAGATGGACTCGAACACGTTGCCGGCCTGCTGCTCGGAATTGGCCAAGCACACGACCTCGGGCTGGGTGACGGGCTTGCCCACAGGCTCACCCTCGTGATACTCGTAGGTCTCGCCCATGAACGTGTAGGTCTCGCCCTCACGCGCCCAATGGTCGAAACGACAAGGGCCGAAACCCTCGAACATGCCGACGCCAGCGGCTTTGCCCGACTTGTCACGGCCCTTGGCTCGGGAAAGGAACAGTCGGTTAAACTTGCGCTTGCCGTTCCTCTTCAACGCATAGGCGCCGATCATGAACTGGTACTCGTCCAAATCGAAATGCATGGGCAAGCCGATACCGTCGCCACGTCCGATAAGCGTGAACGTCTCAATCCACCACACCGCCAGATGGCCGAGGGAATGATCGTACTCCCATTGCGTCAGCTGGGGAATGATGTCATGCGCCACCGTTCACCACCCTCAACTGACGGCGGCGACGGTCAACGTCCTCCTTCACGGCCTCGCCACGGGTCTCGGGACGTTCCGTGCCTGTACTCATATCATCAGCCTCGATGGCCTCGATCTTCGCCTTGATACGAGCGGCAGGCGTGATAAGAAACGAGTCCTCGCGCTGGCGAATCTCAGCGGCCATCACCGCAGAAGGCTTCGACATACGCCAGTAATCATCCTTCAGCTTCGCCAAGTCCATCAACGAGAACCAGTCGGCCTCCATACCCATGCGCGGAGCCATAGGCCCCGTCTGCATCGACCTGTACCAGCGTTTCGTCAAGTCAAGCCACTCACGCCCATCAGGACGGGTCGCGGGCAAGTCCAGACCCATAACGGTATCAGGACTTTTCAAAACCACATTCCTACCGGCCTTGCTACGACCGGAATGACCATTGCCAGCCATGCTTCAACCCCATTCCGCCCATTCCGGGCACGCCGAAGCCAAGGCGTTCCGCCTACAGGCACCGGTTATGGACTAGAAGTCGGTTCGCCAAAGTCGCCTGACGCGACTTCTCCAAAGGAACCTTCCACTTAAACGCCGGACCATCAGGCCCGGAAGAATCAACATCGACCCGCTTGCCGCACACCGCACACACGCCACCGCATTCCGCGATGACATCCGCGTCGGTGAACGACTCCACCCGAATATCCGGCTCGATATCCTCGGCCTCGACCTGCTTGACGAACAAGGGGGTTTCCGGATTGAGGGGATACTTCACAGGGTCTTTATCCGACAGACGCTTGTACTTGCTGCGATGCCTGCCGGAACAGAAAATCTGGTCAACACGAGACGGTTGAAAATAATGGCCTATAGGACACAAACGGGTACGAAACGGGATAATCGGACTACCCGCATACCGGTCACGGTCATAATGATGGCGGCACAAGCCGCGCGCATACACCGCATTCCCGCAGCCGGCCACCATGCACACATAGCCGCTCACTGAAACGCCGGATGCGAATACCACTGCTCTTCCTTCCTGCGTTCACGATTCATGCGCCGCTGCTCAGCGGACTCCTGCGCGGTTTTCTGCGAATGATGGTACGGGCACAAGGCCCACAGATTCGACGGGGAATCATCATCGGGCTCACCGTTCTTCGCGCGAACCTTATGATCGACCTCATTGGCCGAATAGCCGCAAATATGCTTTGCCCCCGTATGCCAATCAGTCACAATCCACTGGCATCGATAGCGGTCCCGCTCCAATATCTGCTTGCGGGTCCGCTCCCATCCGGGATTGAACCGTGCATCACGGTTGGAAGATGACCAAACCATGATGACTCCTCATATATAAGGGGACGGAACCGGTGGGAGCGTGGCGAGCGAGCATTCCAACGGGGTTAATCCAAATACAAGGGAGTTGGCCCACGGGCCACCGGTTCCTAGAGGCAATCCCGAGAATCGAACTCGAACCTGCGCTTTACGAGAGCGCCGCTCTTCCAATGAGCTAGAATGCCACGCCTCCCACTAGAGGGAGCGCTATTCAGTTATTGCCGTACGGCATGGCGTGAAGCCGCCGCCGGCGACTGGCAATGACCGAGAAGCTGTCACCGCCAAGAGCTGCCTCTTCTCAAGGCATCGCATACCCGGAAAGAATCGAACTTCCGTAACCGGTTTTGGAGACCGGTGCCTGAACCACTCGGCCACGGGCATTTGTGGTAGTCAATTGTTTAGGCTGGCTGACATACCTTGACCAGACAGCGGAGAGAGTGGGAGTCGAACCCACACGCCCGTCAGGGCAGACTGTTTTCGGAACAGTTGCCGCCGCCAATCGGCTGGTCCCTCCAAATCTCGCAACGCATTGCACGATCAGTATGCAACGATCTCCGGGCGCTACCCGACGTTCTCTGCGACCGCAGCCGCCTAGGTGTTCAGCCTCAGTCCTCTGCCAGATTCTTGAACTACATTGCGATTGTGGCGGCAGAGAGAATCAAACTCCCATTGCCAAAGGCAGTCGGGTTACAGCCGACGCGCACTCCACGTGCCTACCGCCAGACCCCGATTGTGGCGCGACCCGTAGGTCATCCACCCCCAGCCCCTACGTAGCAGGCCAGATCGGGAAACAAAGGCCGCTTCATAGAAACGACCTAGGAGACTCCTTCTACGATATGCAGATGAGCTAAGAATTGCGAGGTGGTGGATTGCGTTTTACCACCAACGCCGAGCATGTGATGCACTAACCGTGTACCGCTGTAGCGTTCCTCGTCACACTTCCCCCGCTAAAGGGTGCCGCTAAGCCGTGACGCAGCCTTAACCCGGCATACATGCAGTCCGGGTTTATTCAGCCAACCTCATAAAGCATCAAGGGAGCGACCCTCGATACTTCGCGGACGGTGCGAGATTCGAACTCGCGGAACGCCAAAACGACGTTCGGCGGCTTAGCAAGCCACTGCAATCAACCGGACTCTGCCAACCGTCCACACCGCGCCCCGGTTCAAGAAACGACACCAACACTGTCTGTTGATGTGATCTAAAGGCGCGGCAAAAAACAAAACCCCGACGCCAATGGCATACGGGGTGAATAATAATTTGTCGGAAACCTGGGCCTCGCCCCAATCCCCGACAATTCATCTACACGATAGTTTACTCACAACAAGCGTTGCAGCAAGCGTTGCAGTGAAGAAAATGTGAAAGAACAGCACTCACCACAGAAGCGAACGGTTTTTCCATAATAGCCCCAGATCGCATCCAGCGTCAGAGCTAGAGTCGCAGCGGCCCCGCGTCTTGCCCGTGGGTACCCTTCCCTTGGGGGTGGGGTGTATGTGTCGGCGTGTCGTAGTGTGGCGCGTGGTATGCGCGCGGTCGTATGCGGTTGTGAGTATGGCCGTGTCTGTGACGCGGCTATCCGCGTTGCCTGGGTGTGAGTGTGGCGTGGTCGTGGCCGTCTGTGCCGTTGCCTGTCTATCCGTCCGTGTGAGTCCGTCACGTGGTGGTGACGTGGCCTATCCGTCTGTGAGTTGTGACGTGGTGGTGTGTTACGTGGTGTCGTGCCGCGCGGTTTTGTGTCGTGTTCTGTGGGTTTCGACACGCCGAGGGATGCGAGTGTTTGCAAGGGGTTACGTGGTGTCGTTCCGTACCTGACTTGCTATACGAACGTATACCGAGTACAGTGTGAATCACGCAAGGCGGAAAGCCAAGCGGAGACCACAGACCTCAGGGTGCTAGAC
The DNA here is from genome assembly GCA_022728415.1 of Collinsella sp. The sequence continues at coordinate 7,283 of JAIJJM010000044.1, forward strand.
AGGCTCCAGTCTGTGAGTCCTGAAGTTTGAAAAATTAACAGTGTTACCGACATTCCGGCTACAGGCCGGTGAGGGATAGCGAAGCAAGGCAGAGGCCTTGCGAGTAGTGCGGGGGCCGCTGAGAGAACGCGGTGCGATGGCATCAGAAACCCCGTCTGCGAATGAGCCAAAGGTATAATTGGGCTCACTGTAGCGAGTAGCGAGGTGAGCCATGAGTCTTAGGGAATTACGGCAGAAACGCGGGTTAACCCAGCGTCAACTAGCTGACAAGTCAGGCGTGCCGCATACACGAATCGCCGCGACTGAAACCGGGTCAAGACCTATCGAAAATATGAGTCTTGGCATGGCTATCAAGCTGTGTGACGCGCTCAGGATATCTAATCCGCGCAAGCTGTTAGAGGCTGATAAGCCAAAAGAAAACACTAGCGAAAGCTAGGTGTGAGCCCTATGAATCTTTGAGCGTAGGCCGGTTAGCGGCTTAATCGGGTGCAAGTCCCGACTACGCACGACGGCGGCTACAACCTAGTCGCCTAACGTAAATGCCCCATGAGTACCGCAAATACTCATGGGGCTGACCTTTATCTGCTAATCAATAGAGGCAGTACCTAGTGTACTGCCTCACATGGAAGTGAGGACTATCATGCGTAAGAAGTTTGTTGCGGCTGTTGCCGCGTTCGCCGCCCTGTGCGGTATGGTGTCGGTTCCGGCCAATGCCGCCGAGACTACTCAGCCTATCCGTGAGGACGTTACCCCTCACGTGCTGGTTCCGATACCAGTGCCGGAATCCAAGCTTGTCAGTGAGCCGGTTCAGGCCGCGCCGGTTGTCAGCCAGTCGGTACAGTCCGCGCCGGCGCAGTCGGTGCCCCAGGCCGCGCCGCGATCCTACACATTTGAGGACGTCTACAATCTTGCCGTTAACTCGCCCTACTGCGAGCTCGAAGACGGTTCCGACCTGCCGCAGTGCTATTGGCATGACGGTGCGGGCGACGGGAGCGAACCGCCTTACACGGATATCGTCTATATGCCTGACGGTTACGGGTACCAAGCTCATGAGGACACCATGACGGTGAGCGTATTCGCGCGTAACCCGTGGCTGTGACCTTTTACATGTCGGGCGGCATTCTCCGCCCAAGTTCATTCAGTCGCGCGGCTGTCTCCGCGCTTCATCAATTCAAGGGAGATTCAACAATGTCTATTGAGGAAATGTGGGACGCGCTGAAAGATGATTACGGTGTGTCCGAGCAGACTTTGCAAGTTATCACCAATATCAATGGCTACAGTACCGACACCATGCATGACGTGCTGTACGCGGTAGCCGCCGAACGTCACTTCGATGGCGAGGTGGCATGATGGCACGCTACTTCTACGCTTTCCGCTGGGCTTATGGTATCGGCACGACATGGGATGATGGGTCATGGCCGGGTAGCCTCTACGTGTTCGACTCGATGGCTGAGCGTGACGCTTGGGTTGCCGACGACGTTTTTGATGGTAACTGGCATCGTGAGGCCATTACGGCAAAGAAGGCGCGTCATATCATGGCGGACACTGTTATCGGTTTCGACAATGAGATGATCGCACGGTTCGACGGTAGCCTGTCGGCTGTCGAACGGTACGCGCCCACCGTCGAACTGGTCAAGGCATGGCGGCGTGTTGACATGCAAAACAATCCGGCCGCGTATTACGCGGAGTGATTGCCATAATCGACCACTGGGGACGCGGCTACTTTGTGCGAGTCCATCGTTAAATCAATCGTTTCGGGGCATGGCATGGGAGCTGTGCCCCGCTGTTTTAAGGAAATCATCATGCTTAGCGATATCGAGCTTGAAGCGATGTGCTGGAAAGTTGACGCGGAACTGAAAAAACACGCGGCCAACCATGACCCTGACTGGTGGGGTATCTACCACTTGTGGGATAGCCCAAACGGCGACTGGGTCAGTGAGGAGGACTGGAATAAGGTGTTCCGAAACCGACCTTTCTACATGGCTACCGCGTACATGCTTTGGGTCAACAATGGTTACAACGTTCGTGAGGTTTGCCGCACTTATAATGAAGACGGCTTACCGGGGCTTAACGCCTTATGCAATGAAGTCCTTGATGAAGATGACGGTACCGGTTGCTATTTCACCGAGGTTGAGTGTGATGAATGCGGGGCTGGATGGTCAGCCGACTGTGTTTGCGACGTTGGAGCTGAGGGCTGATGAAAGTCCGTCGTGTTCTGTTTGTGGCCGTCCTTGTGACGGCCTTTCTCTTGCTTAGGACGTTAGGCGTTATCCAGCCTACGCCCCAATGTTCCACGCCTTACGGCGTTGATGATACCGCCACTTGCGTGTATGGCGATTACGCCTATCACCGTGGCGTGCAAATCTGACAATCGATTTTTTGAAATGAGGTAAACAAAATGAAGAAGCTGGCTAATGACCCGTCGCGTAACGTGAATGCCGTGAGCGGCATGTGGGTACGCTTGCGTAAAGACAATAGTAAGTATGACGTGCGGTATGTAAACGCCCGGCTGAAGCGTATCTGGCGATTGTCGGAAACGTCCGCTGGCACGTCTTGGAATGTTCAGGCCAAGGGTGAGAAGAAATACGCCGAACTATTGGATGGTATGAAAGCAAGCCAGTCCGACCTTGAACATGGCTGGTTTCTGGTGCCTGACAATGAGCGTAAGGCTTACGGGTTCACGGTTCCCGTGCTGACGGGGATGGATGCTAAAAGCGTTTCCGGTATCACGGTGGCTGATTTTGAGTCCCGTTGGACATGCGAGAACGAACGGTTTACGACTATTGACCATTGGCCTAAGCAAGGTATGGTGCGTCATCTGCCGCCTACCGAGGTTGAAGATGAAAGCAAATGGGCTGGTGAGGATGAGTTTCTTGATGATGAACCGGCCCCGATCACTCAAGAGATCCCTGAAGTCCCGCCCAAGGTCAACACGTTTGCCGTGTCCTACGCGA
>JAIJJM010000832.1 GCA_022728415.1 Collinsella sp.
CGCCCCGCCCGTACCGAAATGGAAGAAATTCCTGGCCCAGTTCCAGGACCCGCTGGTCTACCTGCTGATCGCGGCCACCATCATCTCGGTGATCGCATGGTTCATCGAAAAGGCCAATGCGCAGCCCGGCGCGGAAGGCGGTGAAGTGCTGCCGTTCGACGCCATCGTGATCATTTTGATTCTGATCGTCAATGCCGTGCTCGGCTACATGCAGGAGGCCAAGGCGGAGGCCGCGGTCGAGGCGCTCGCCCAAATGACGGCCCCGCAGACCTCGGTGCTGCGCGGCGGCAAAGTCATGCGCATCAACACCGCCGACGTGGTCCCCGGCGACATCATCGTCCTTGCGGAAGGCGACTCAGTCTCCGCCGATGGCCGACTGGTCAACGCGGCCAGCCTGCGCATCGCCGAGGCCTCCCTGACCGGCGAATCCGTGCCGGTCGGTAAGAAGCCGGACACACTCACCGAAGCCAAGGCGCTGGGCGACCGTGCCAACATGATCTTCAACGGCACTTCCGTGACGCAAGGCACCGGCCGCGCAATCGTGACCGGCACCGGTATGAACACGCAGGTCGGCAAGATCGCCGACATGCTCTCCGCCACCGAAGATGAGAAAACCCCGCTGCAAAAGGAGATGGATTACGTCTCCAAGATCCTCGGCATTGCGGTGTGCGTCATCGCCGTCGTGGTGCTGGTGGCGCTCGCCGTGCTGGAAGGCTTCGACGACGTCCATGACGTGATTGATTCCTTGCTGTTGGCCGTCTCGCTGGCTGTGGCCGCCGTGCCGGAAGGCTTGGCCGCCATCCTGACCGTGGTGCTGGCGCTTGGTGTGCAGCGTATGGCCGCGCACAACGCCATCGTCAAGAAACTGCATTCGGTGGAGACCTTGGGCTCCGCTTCCGTGATCTGCTCGGATAAGACCGGTACGCTGACCCGCAACGAGATGACCGTGGAGCGCGTGGTCACCCCGTCCGGCGCAGTGCAGATCACCGGCACCGGTTACGCGCCGGAAGGCCGCATGGTTATGACCGGTGGCGTCAGTCCTGAATCCGAGCAGGCCCAGATTGTGGCCGATGAAGTCGTCGCCACGCTTGTGGCCGGCACGCTCGCGAACGACGGCGAACTACGCGAGGAGAACGGCCGTTGGGAGATTGTGGGCGACCCCACCGAAGTCTCGCTGATCGTGGCCGCACGCAAGGTCAAGGCCGATCGCAAGATCAAGCGCTACACGCGCGTTGGCGAGATTCCGTTCACCTCCGAACGCAAGCGCATGTCCATCATCGCCAAGGACAGC
>JAIJJM010000833.1 GCA_022728415.1 Collinsella sp.
CTCATCGCCACGGGCGGCACCATCGCATCGACCGAGGACGGCAACGGCCTCTCCCCCGCCCTGACCGGTGAGGAGCTCGCCCAGAGCGTCCCCGAGATCTCGGGCCTCTGCGAGCTCGACGTCATGCAGCCCATGAACATCGACAGCACCAATATGCGCCCGAGTGACTGGATGCGTATCCGCGACGTCATCGTCGAGGGTTATGCCGACCACGACGGCTTTGTGGTCATGCACGGCACAGACACCATGAGCTACACCGCGGCAGCGCTTTCCTACCTAATTCAGGACAGCCCCAAGCCCATCGTGCTCACCGGCTCGCAAAAGCCCATGGGCAACCCCTTTACCGATGCCAAGCTCAATCTGTACCAGAGCCTGCTCTATGCGGTCGACGAGCATTCGCACGATGTCTCAATCGTGTTTGGCGGTGTGGCCATTGCCGGCACGCGCGCCCGCAAGCAGCGCACCATGAGTTTCAACGCGTTCATTAGCGTCAACTATCCGCCCATCGCCTATATCCGCAACGACCGCATCGTGCGCAACGGGCTTCACGGCACGCATCAGAATGAGAGCCCAGTCCGTTTCTACGACAGTATCGACCCGCGCGTGTTTGTCCTTAAGCTCACGCCCGGCGTGAATCCGGGCATTCTCGACGCCCTTGCCGATAGCTACGACGCCGTGATTCTGGAGACCTTTGGCATTGGCGGTATTCCCGAGTTTGGCGAGTCCGGTGAGTCATTCCAGGAGACAATTTTTCGTTGGGTCGATTCGGGCCGCACCGTCGTTATGACCACGCAGGTCCCCGAAGAGGGCCTCGACCTGGGCGTTTATGAGGTCGGCCGTGCCTACGCCGACCATCCGGGTATTTTACGCGGCGACGACATGACCACCGAGACGCTCGTGGCCAAAACTATGTGGGCACTCGGCCAGTCACGCGATGCGGCCAAGATTCAGCGCCTGTTCTACAGCCAAGTCAACCACGACCGCATCCCGATGGTGTAGTTCAGTTGTCGACGAGTATCCCCTATTCGATACCATCGAGAAGTTCTGACACCGTCATGCCAAGTGCGGGCGCAATCTTAAATAGAACCTTGAGCGTGAAATTTGCCGTCCCATCTTCGATCCGGTCGAGGTAGGGTCGGCTGATTCCTGCTGCCACACAAAAATCGACCTTGGAGATACCAAGGGCCTTGCGCGTCTCTTCGACCCGCCTACCAAGAATCTGTTTCGCACGTTCGTCCATGCAGCCGAGTTTGAAATGGAGCCGAACATAAACGTAAACTATAGTTTACG
>JAIJJM010000834.1 GCA_022728415.1 Collinsella sp.
CGTCAGGACATCGTCGGAATCCTCGTCGGCCCACTCACTGGCATGACGTGCCGCCCAATAGCCAACGGCGCGATACTTGAGCATCTTGCCAAACACAATGAAAAACACCGAGACAAAGGCAGTGATCATCAGGAACAAGATGAGCGTGATGCCGCCGCCCCTAAAAATCGCCTCGAGGCCCGAAGGAGAGTAATAGCCGTAATAGCCATAGCTGCTGAGACCAAGGGCTGCAAAGGAGCCAAAGATGACGGTGAAGACCCCCATGATGATATTCGAAACAATGCCCGTCAAAACCTCGGGAAGAATCGAGGCGCAGAACAACTTGCCCAAATTGGCCTTGTAGGGCTTCCAAACCTTCTTGAGCGAAAACGCGCTCTCCATGCGGCCGGCGACCGCAAAGTGCATCACAGCGGCATCGCCAAACATCCTAAAGAAGATGCCCAGCACAAACGAGACGAACAGGGCAAAGACGAGCCACCCCATCGAGGCGATGAGGGTGCTCTCAAGGCCGCTCGAACCATAGAAATAATACGAACCGACAGCACCGATCACGGTACTCTCAATCACCGAGAGCACCCCGCCAATCACCGGGATAGCGGCGATGAACTCGAGCACACCCGTAATGACAGACGAGAAGATGCCTAGTCCAAACGAGGTCGAGCGCAGCAGCGGACGCTCCATAACGTCATCATCCTTGAGCGACAGGTCGCGACCCCACTCGATAGCAAAGCCGGCACCGCACACGCTTGCCACGTAAGCGAGCAAAAAGCCAATGGCCGCCGCAATGCCACCGGTAACGGGGATGAACAGCACCAGCACCGACACGACGCAGATGAGCGCCGGCAAAAAGGCGATCTGGCACACGCGAACCAGGGCGCCGGGAACCTTAATCATGTCGTTGAAAGCCTGTGTCATGCAGCCCTTGGGCACGTTCATGACCGGCTGGGGCGCAACGAACGGCTGGGGCTGAAACTGGGGCTGCGAAGCAGAGGCAGCAGCCCGAGGGGCCGCGGTATTGGGAGCACCGCACACGCCGCAGAACTTATCGTTGTCGCCCATGGGGGCGCCACACTGCGAACAAAACATCGAAATCATCCCTTCGCATCTTGAGCCAATCCTCAAATCGGAACCAATGTTTTGCACCATTATCGCCCAACATGAGGACAAATGTGTCCGAATGGCCATGAGGCAATGTAAAGGGTCTGTCGCAGCAGTTTAAAGTGAGCCGACCGCTAATTCGTACCGCGGAAGCCCTTACCGACGATCTCGGAACTGTCGACGATCGT
>JAIJJM010000835.1 GCA_022728415.1 Collinsella sp.
TTTTCACTATGCACAATTTTTAAAAACCAGGGATTAGCAATATAATAATCCCAGGTAAAATCGATGATTTTTTCAATGGCTTTTTGTGGCTGGTTAACCTGCTGATTAACAAACGCACCGATACCGACAGCGTAGAATAATTACATACCGCACAACAAGAATGTATGGTGTAAGGCGTTGTCAGTCATCTCCCTCCCTGGGTGCATCATTATATCCGTGATGAGCGATTTTTGATATTAATATCTTTCACCATCCGCTATTTTCACTACTTCAGAAAACAAACTTATTTTTATTAATATCGATTCTTTTTCTTTGAGCATTTAACTACGATATTTATAAAAAAATTAAACAGGCAAAAATACAATGACATTACCAACCACTATTTATTCATTTCCTGCATATTCACCCCGTTTTTCGTCCACCGACAAACCAGTAAAATTAAAATTTCATCAATACGCACGCGCTACATTACTTTCAAATCGTGGAAGAGATCATAATTGCGATGGCAGACATACTGTTGAGATCCACAAACTAGATCTCTCAGACTGGCAAGCATTCAATAAACTAGCGATGGCGTGTAATGCTTACGATGGAATAACAATGAATGGTGATAATTCTTTTGGATGGAACCATGAGGCTACATTAGATAATATTCACGCCCAGAAATACAATAAAGCTTACGCGGGTGCGAGGTTAACCGCAGAACTGAAATATTTATTGCAAGATGTCGAATCCTTCGAACCCAACAGTAAATACACAATACACGAGGTTGTTTTGGGTCCAGGTTATGGTACTCCAGACTATACCGGCCAAACGATAGGATACGTTGTAACCCTTCCTGCCCAAATGCCTAATTGCTGGTCATCTGAACTACCAACAATCGATCTTTATATCGACCAACTTCGCACTGTTACAGGCGTTTCTAATGCCCTCGGATTCATCATTGCTGCATTGCTAAACGCGTATTCTGATTTACCCCATGATTTGAAAATTGGTCTGCGTTCCTTATCAAGTTCAGCAGCAATCTACTCGGGTTTGGGTTTCGAGCGAGTGCCGCAGGACCGAGACATAAGGTGCGATCATATGCATCTAACGCCAGCAAACCATCCTGAATTATGGACACAAGAGAATGGTGAATGGATCTACTTACGAAACTAATACCTGACGAAAAATAGAAAGCAAAACGCCGACCACTGGTCGGCGTTTTTACGTCTCGTTGAATAACGAATTATTCAGCTACTACGTTTACGATCACTTTCGCGAATACTTCGCTGTGAACCTGG
>JAIJJM010000836.1 GCA_022728415.1 Collinsella sp.
ACCAATAACAACGCTCAGGGCGAATACTACATCACCGATATCATCGCCATGGCGCACCAGGAAGGACACCAGATCGTCGCAGTGCATCCGCAGCGCCTGAGCGAAGTCGAAGGCGTCAACAACCGCCTGCAGCTTGCGCGCCTGGAGCGCGTCTACCAGGCGGAGCAGGCGGAAAAGCTGCTGCTGGCGGGCGTGATGCTGCGCGATCCGGCGCGTTTCGATCTGCGCGGTACGCTGCAGCACGGGCGCGATGTAGAGATCGATACTAACGTTATTCTGGAAGGCAACGTGGTGCTGGGCGATCGAGTGAAAATCGGCGCCGGCTGCGTGATCAAAAACAGCACCATCGGCGATGACTGCGAAATTAGCCCCTACAGCGTGGTGGAAGATGCCCAGCTGCAGGCGGCCTGCACCATCGGTCCATTTGCCCGTCTGCGCCCGGGCGCCGAACTGCTGGCAGGCGCCCACGTTGGTAACTTCGTGGAAATGAAAAAAGCGCGTCTCGGGAAAGGCTCCAAGGCGGGTCATCTGACCTATCTGGGCGATGCGGAGATTGGCGATAACGTCAATATCGGCGCAGGCACCATCACCTGTAACTACGATGGTGCGAACAAGCATAAAACGATTATTGGCGATGATGTCTTTGTCGGCTCGGATACCCAGCTGGTGGCCCCGGTCACGGTAGGCAACGGCGTCACGATCGCCGCCGGCACCACCGTCACGCGCAATATCGCCGATAACGAACTGGTGTTGAGCCGCGTACCGCAGGTCCACAAACAGGGCTGGCAGCGTCCGGTGAAGAAGACATAATTTGGATTATCGCCGGGGAAATTTTCCCGGCGAACCAGGATGAGAGGGTCAACATAGATCCCCGTCCGCAGGCAGTACCATAACAATAACCCCACTCTCTACAAGGCTCGGGGCGCCCGGAAAACGGGCAAATACAGGTCAGCGACAACGCATGGCATATCGCCATTATCAGGAAATTTAACTATGTGTGGAATTGTTGGCGCAGTCGCGCAGCGTGATATTGCTGAAATCCTTCTCGAAGGTTTACGTCGTCTGGAATACCGTGGCTATGACTCTGCCGGTCTGGCAGTGGTCGACAGCGAAGGTCATATGACCCGCGTGCGTCGCCTGGGTAAAGTTCAGATGCTGGCTCAGGCGGTAGAAGAGCAACCGTTACACGGTGGTACCGGGATCGCCCATACTCGTTGGGCGACGCACGGCGAACCGTCTGAGAGCAATGCGCATCCGCATGTTTCTGAACACATTGTGGTGGT
>JAIJJM010000837.1 GCA_022728415.1 Collinsella sp.
ATAAATCGTTTTGTTTTTGCGGGCGTCTGCTGTTGCGGGCGCCCGTATTTTGTTGCTATGGGGGGGCTTGTCAAGAACTTCTGTAGGACCTTTGGGCGGGTTGTGAAGGGAGTACGTCCACGGGCGGCAACCGACCGTCCTCTCGGTTCGATGCGGATGATGCTCGGTCGGATGGTACTCTAATCGGACTTTTAAACATAAGTGACACATATGGAACGCTTTAATAAATTGTAGCGTTTCAAAAAACAGCTTTTTGTTTAACTGCAGCTAAAACTCTGTTACGATGCAGTCCAGGCGGGTGCCGGAATGGGACTTGAGCACGCGCGAACCTACTTGAAAGGCTACCTTATGGCTATCGAGAAGACCTTCATCATGATTAAGCCCGACGCTGTACGCGACCGTAAGATCGGCCAGATCGTTGCCCGCATTGAGCGCAGCGGCCTTGTCATCGAGCGCATGGAGATGACCACGCTCGAGCGTGCTACCGCCGAGGAGCACTACGCCCATCTGGCCGACAAGCCCTTCTTTGGCGGTCTGTGTGACTTTATGACGAGCGGTCCGGTCGTCAAGATGGTCGTTTCCGGTTCTTCCGCTGTTGCTAAGATGCGCACCCTTATGGGCGCTACCAATCCGCTCGACGCTGCCCCTGGCACCATCCGCGGCGACTTTGCGGTCGATGTCAACGCCAACGTGATCCACGGCTCCGACTGCCTGGAGAACGCCGAGATCGAGATCAAGCGTTTCTTTGGCTAAACCAGCTTTGACTCCTTAAAGCTGTTAGCGTGTGGCTTGGGCGCCGCGGAACTCCATCCGCGGCGCTCTTTTTGTTATATACCAGTAGATTTCTAGGCATGTCCCAAAAATCTACAAAGGTGCCCGCCCGGATGTGTGTTCCGAGCGGGCACCTTGCTGTGAGCTTTTTCGCTAAGTAGTTTAGGCCTCGTCGACGACCTTGAGTCCGCGGGTCTGGTCGATCTCGTTGAGGAGATTTACGCGACGCTCGTGGCGACCGCCCTCAAACTCGGCGTCGAGCCACTCGTCGACAATCATCTTGGCGAGTTCGGAACCCACGACGCGGGCACCAAAGGCGAGCACGTTGGTGTTATTGTGCATGCGCGAGAGCTTGGCGCTGAAGGGCTCGGAGCACACGACGGCGCGAACGCCCTCGACCTTGTTGGCGGCAAGACTGATCCCGACGCCGGTGCCGCAGATCAGGATGCCCAGATCGACGTCGCCGTTGGCTACTGCCTTGCCCACCTTGTAGCCGGCGATGGGGTAATCG
>JAIJJM010000838.1 GCA_022728415.1 Collinsella sp.
CATCCGCATAGTGCGTTGGGTTATCGCTCTCCGCGAGAATATCGATGTCAGCGGGTAATGTTAACTTAAGATACAACCCCTGTCTGGAAATAAGGGGACAAGAACACCATATTATGGAAATAAGAATGCAAACAATAACAAATGGATAGTTAATATACACTATAAAATAATATAAAAATAGAAATGAACACCCTCAGTTGAAACGAGCAACACTCGATATATGTTGCTATTTTTTATCTGGCTGCAACTCTTTATTATGCCAAGCTTCCCCAAAGGGGATTGAATTACAACCTCTAAATCTCGTAATTATTTATTGTGAAAAATACCTCTATATACATGGAGAATATCTAGAGAGAAGTCATATGAAAAAAATTAAGTTTGTTATCTTTTCTGGCATTTTGGGTATCAGCCTGAATGCCTTTGCGGGTGGTAGCGGTTGGAACGCAGATAATGTGGACCCGTCCCAATGTATAAAACTGTCTGGAGTACAGTATACTTATAACAGCGGTGTCTCAGTATGTATGCAAGGCCTTAATGAAGGGAAAGTAAGGGGGGTGTCTGTCTCCGGGGTATTTTATTATAAGGACGGCACAACAAGCAACTTCGAAGGGGTTGTTACCCCCTCCACACCTGTAAATACGAGCCAAGACATTAACAAGACAAATAATGTTGGAGTCCAAAAATATCGTGCTCTAACTGAATGGGTTAAATAATATCGAGCTCTAGCTAAAATTTCAACTCTCCACGCTGGATTCCTATCCAGCGTTTTGGGAATGACATTTCTTGTGATTGATCCCACCCTCGTAATATGGACACAGGTCTAAGCGAGGTTCTGGTTTTCAAATTGTTCCGGACTGAGACCACCAGTCGCCAGCGATTGTAATCACATTCGATATAATTAAACACTGTTGCCCGCATTATTTCCCGGCTGATAAAATGTTCTTTGTAGAGACATTCTACTTTTAGCGAATGAAAGAACCTTTCCACGCAGGCATTATCGTAGCAGTATCCCTTGGCGCGCATCTATATTATTGGCGATATGCCAACATACGGGTATCACCGTGTCTGGGCGATACTCAGGCGGCAGTCCCGAAATGAAGGACTACCGTTAGTGAATGCAAAGCGTGTTTACCGGATAATGAGCGAAAATTGTCTGTTGTTGTTACATGACAAGCCATCACGGCAGCAGCGGGAACATAAAGGTCGATAGACTGGCCCCCTGAATCTCCAGACAACCAATATCACTTAAATAAGTGATAGTCTTAATACTAGTTTTTAGAC
>JAIJJM010000839.1 GCA_022728415.1 Collinsella sp.
CAAAGCTGATCCACTGCAGCACCGAGCTGCCATCCACCTTGCCGGCGTCGTTGCCGTTGAGCTTAAGGGTCACGTTGACGCCCAAGAAATTGTTGGCGGCATCGCATGCAGCCTGAATCTGGTCGTCGGTGAGGGTGCCGTTGAGCGGTTCGTAGGCGTCGTTGCCGATCTTGGTGATATCGACGTTCTCGGCGAGTGACGCGAGCTCGATCTCGGCATATTTGATGACATGCTCGCGGTTGAGCTTCTCGTTGGATCGGGCCTTCTCGACGGTGAACTTGCCGGCTTTCTCGTCATAGGAGCTGGTGGCCTCGAAGGTGCCCGAGCGGCCCTCGTTGAAGTCGTCGATGGCGCCGCCCAGGTCATCCTCAAACTGTTTTTGGTTAAAGGCATCGGAGAGCATGGACAGGTCGACGTCCTGTTTCAGGTCGATCGAGCCGTTCTTGGTGGCGCTATCGGTTTTTCCGCCGAGCGACGCGATGAGGCGCGATGGCCACAGCAGCGGCTCGTTTTTGCCGATAATCTCGTGGGCGGCTTTCTCGCCATCGACGATGGGCTCGTCGGACTCGGGTTGGTAGGTCCAGCTAAAGTTGTCGCCCGACACGGTGAGCTTGTAGTGCTTCCATGCCGAGTTGACCTTGGTGGCTGCCGAAGATGCGTTAGAGAGCGAGATGTCGACGCCGGCGATGGTGGTGTTGGGGTAAGCGACCTGCGAGAACGCCACGACGCCTACGATGTAGACGATCGCGACGAGGCCGAGGACGACAAAGAGGGCCGTCTTTCCGCCCGACGTGCCGCTCTTGTTGGTGCGCTTGTCCGCGGGCCCGCGATTGTTTGCCGCGCGAGTGTGCGAAGGGCCCTGCGTGGGGGCGCCACCTTGTGCGGTACGCTGCTGATATTGTTGATGCGGCTGGTATTGACGCTGATTCGGGCGTTGAGAGGCACTGGACGGGCCGTGTTGTTGGCTGCGAACCGGCGCGATGGGGCGCGGCGATTGGACGCCGCCAGTATGCCTACTGGGCTGTTGCGGATCGGGGATCATGTTGCTGCGGTCGATTTGCGACATCGTATATATTTCCTTCGAGTTTCGCCTTACGGCTCATCGTGTTTTAACTGGGCTTGCATTATAGCGATTAGCCTGTTGTTTGTGGTGCGGAAACAGTATCGGTTTGGAGAAGTCTACCTATCCGCATACGCCGCATTTGGCGCAGGCGGAAAGCGCGGCCGGGGCTTGAGCGATACCGCCCTTGGCCGTCTCGCGCAGGGTTGCCGGCAG
>JAIJJM010000045.1 GCA_022728415.1 Collinsella sp.
GTTAATTTCCCATGTTTGATAAATTAGACGATATATTGATTCACTATGAAGAGCTGATGCTGGAATTAGGCAATCCTTCCGTGACGGAGGATCAGAACCGTTTCCGCAGGCTGATGAAGGAGCAGGCAGATTTAGCGCCGCTGGTAGAGACTTATACGGAATATAAGAAGGCGAAGATGGCTGTGGAAGACAGCCTTACCATTCTGGACGAAGAAAATGACGAAGAGATGCGTGAGATGGCAAAGGAAGAATTATCCGATGCAAAGAAGCAGATCGAAGCGCTGGAGCAGGAACTTAAGATTCTTCTTCTTCCCAAGGATCCCAATGATGACAAGAACATCATTCTGGAAATCCGTGCCGGTGCGGGTGGAGATGAGGCCGCTCTGTTTGCGGCTGAGCTGTACCGTATGTATGTGAACTATTCTGAGAGCCAGCACTGGAAAGTGGAGCTGATCAGTGTCAATGAAAACGGAATCGGCGGTTTCAAGGAAGTCGTGGCCATGGTCACAGGAAAAGGAGCCTATTCCAAGTTGAAATACGAGAGCGGTGTTCACCGTGTTCAGCGTGTTCCGGAGACGGAGAGCGGCGGACGGATCCACACTTCCACAGCGACTGTGGCGGTTATGCCAGAGGCGGAGGATGTGGATGTGGTAATCGAGGATAAGGACTGCAGGATCGATGTCATGCGTGCTTCCGGTAACGGAGGCCAGTGTGTCAATACGACGGACTCCGCGGTTCGTCTGACCCATATTCCGACAGGTATTGTTATCTACAGCCAGACCGAGAAATCCCAGCTTCAGAACAAGGAAAAGGCGTTCCGCCTGCTCCGTTCCAAGCTGTATGACATGGAGCTGGAGAAAAGACAGAATTCTGAGGCGGAAGAACGCCGGAGCCAGATTGGTACGGGAGACCGTTCCGAGAAGATCCGTACCTACAACCAGCCCCAGGACCGCGTGACCGATCACCGCATCGGTTTCAACTCCACCTACAACGGCGTCCTTCTGGGCGATCAGCTCGGCACCGTCATCGAGGCACTTGCCGCCGCCGAGCGAGCCGAGAAGCTGGCACAAGCAGTTTAAGTTCCGCCGTTCTACCGAACGGCGGACCAGCCGACGCTGCGCGACGTCCAGAGCGACAATTTGTCATTCAAAAGGCAAGGCATGACCAGAAGGTCTATGCCTTGCCTTTTTCATGCCAACTTGTTCGCTCTGGACGTCGCTCGCTGTTCATCCTCTACCTGCGGCGTTTCCTTGCTCCGGATGCGATAGTCATTGGGGACGTTCTTAAACGACTAGTCAAAAGGGACATTCTTGCGGCACTTGGCACTTGGGGACGCTCCTTTTGTGCCGGTAGTTGGGGACGGTTCTTCGTGGCTGGCTGCGAAGACTGTCCCTGACAGCTAGTCGTTTAAGAACGTCCCCAATGACTAGGTTGGGCACATTGCTTTGAGATGTTATTCAATCAGCTGTGATGGCCTTTGAGCTGCTTACCTGCTTAAAGCAAGTGACGGCATATATCCGCTATCGGAAATATTGCTCAAAAAATCGTCCAAGAAGTCGCGGGGCCCTTTTTGGCGCGTCGCGCGTCAAGCGATGTGGCAAGTATTTGGTTAGGTATTGGTCAGTTTTGGGGCAACCTTGCCAAAAGCTTGACGGATGCAGATATGAACGTCGACAAATGAACACTTTGGATGGGGACAAACAAAAATTCTGGGCTGATTCTCGATAATCGCTTCCAATCGTCCCTTGCCGCGTGCCACCCTCGCGTACAATCTCCACCGACATTCGCGCGCCGCCCGGCGCATAAGAGGGGAGGACCCCATGGCAAACGAGATCTGGACCATCAAGCGTTGTCTCGAGTGGACCAAGGAGTACCTGGCCGAGCGCGGTGAGGAGCACCCCCGTCTTTCTGCCGAGTGGCTGCTGTGCGCGGCCACGGGCCTGGCGCGTATCGACTTGTATATGCGCATGGACGAGACGCTTAACGCGGACCAGCTCGAGACCATGCACGCGGCGGTCGTCCGTCGCGCGAAGGGCGAGCCGCTGCAATACATCACGGGCAGCACGCAGTTTCGCATGATCGACGTCGCGTGCGCCCCCGGTGTGCTCATTCCGCGCCCCGAGACCGAGATGCTCGTCGAGGAAGTCCTCAATTATCTGGATGCCGAGGTGCTGAGCCCCGAGGCTGCTGCCCGCCAGCGTGTTGAGCTGCCTTGGAACGATGAGGTCGAGGAGGCGCGCAAGGCCGAGGTCGCGTTGGCAGACGAACGCGCGACCGCCGAGCGCCGTGCTGCCAACCTGACGGCCGCTGATGAGGCTGCGCTGGGTAGCGACGTGCTCGGTAGCCGCGCCTATGCCGAGGAGCTTGCCGATCGAGAAGCCGAGGAAGCCGCCGCGCAGGCAGCAGAAGCCGAAGCCGCGGAAGCCGCGGAAGCCGCCGAGCCCGATCTCGACGAATACGGTATCGCCATTGAGGGCAACGACCAACAGACGACTCCCGCGCAAGATGCCGCTGCGCCTGCCCCAGCCGAGCCCCGCATCGCCCGCGTTCTCGAGGTCGGCTGCGGCACCGGCTGCATCTCGCTCTCCCTTGCCTGGGAGCGCCGCGACCACGTCACCTGCACCGCTACCGATATCGAACCGCGCGCTATCGACCTTGCCACCAAAAACCGCGACGCGCTCGGCCTCACGGCAGATGAGGTTGCCTTTAGCCTCACCAACCTGGTGAGCTCTGTTCCCCGCGAAGAGTGGGGCACCTTTGACGTGCTCGTCTCCAACCCACCCTACATCCCGACCGACGTCATGCGCTCGCTGCCGCATGAGGTCAAGGACTTTGAGCCCGATCTGGCGCTCGAGGGCGGCGCCGACGGCCTCGATATCTTCCGCCGCCTGCTCAATGCGGCGCCGTACATGCTGCGCGCCGGCGGCCTGTTTGCCTGCGAGCTCTACGAGGGCGCCCTCGATGCCGCGGCCGAGCTCTGTCGCCAGGCGGGTCTGTCGGACGTACGCATCGTCCACGACCTCACCGATCGCCCCCGCATTGTCCGAGCTATCATCACCGAGCCCAAGCAGCGCCAGTAATATTTATTAACTAGTTAGCAAAAATTATAAATTAGTTTATAATTAGGACGGCTGAAAGAGGTCGGCCCATGCAACCTCCTTCCTTTCGGGAAATCATTGCCCTACTCAAGCACGATGGATTCGTGAAGGTCGCGCAAGTCGGTACTCACGCTAAGTATGTTTCTGGTGACCGTGTTGTCACCGTGAACGGCTCTGGTGGTGATCGACCAAAGAAGGGCACGTGGGCAAGTATTCGACGCCAAGCTGGATGGTAGTTGGAGGCAAAATGAGGCAGCGATTTACCTATGACTGCGTTCTCATAAAAGAAGACGACGGTTACTGCGCCAGCTTCCCGCAGATTCCCGGCGCCTTTGCCGATGGCGATACGCGCGAAGAAGCGATTGTCCATGCCACCGAGGCACTGATGGCGTTTTTGGCCGACGACCTCAACAACGGTTTGACTCCGGCAGGGTACGAACGCTCGGCCGAGGTCGTGGCCCTTTCAGTCGAAATCGACCACGAGGACGCTCGGGAAGCGGCGTGCCGAACATTTAAAGACGCAGCGCAGGACCTCAAAGTCTCCGCTCCGCGGATTACTGCGCTGGTCAAAGCCGGAAAGCTCGATGTTGAACTCGTCGACGGCCGTCGGATGATAACGATAGACAGCATCGAGCGTTACGCCGCCCAAGAACGCCACGCCGGAAGACCAAAGAAGTTCGTGGCCGTCCAATAACCCCCTCACTTTCACCGACTACTAGAGCCGCTCACCAAACCAACATGCGCTTTGGGCAAATAGGTTGAACGTTTCGTGCGAGAATGCCCCACAGTAAACAAACTTGCATCAGAGCGTGAGGGGCTGGCATACACATGCAGACGGTCTATCGGGTATACGAGGGAGCGCGCGAGCCGCATCGGCTTGCAGTCGAGCGCACGGCCGAGCTACTCGGTAGCGGCGGCCTGGCGCTTATTCCAACCGAGACGGTCTACGGTGTCGCCGTGGCGGTCAACGCCTTCTCGGATGCCGTTCCACAAGATACAAGTGAACCTCTGCCGTGGCCGCGCGATCCGCAGGCCACCGTCAACGGCGCCGCGGCCCCCGCACTCGGTACCGGCTATCGTCGTATCTTTACCCTCAAGCAGCGCGAGCTCACCCAAACGGTTGCCTGGTTGGTCGATGATGCCGAGGCGCTCGACCGCTATGGCGTGGATATCCCTAATGAGGCCCGCGCGCTTGCCCGACGATGCTGGCCGGGCGCCCTGACTATCGTGGTCAAGGCGGCCCCCTGCGTGCCGACCTTTATGCGCGCCGCCGACGACACGGTGGCACTTCGCGCTTCGGCCTCGCCCGTGGTACAAGCGCTCATTCGCGCCTGCGGCAGCCCCCTTGCCTGCACCAGCGCCAACACGCATGGCGCGCCCGCGCCGGCAAGTTTTGCCACGGTGGAGGAGCGCATCCTGGAGGGGGTCGATGTGGCCGTCGACGCCGGCGAGACCCCGTGCCGCGATGCCTCAACCATTGTGTCGTTTCAGCACGGCGAGCTCCAGATCCTGCGCCAAGGCGCGCTTCCCGCATTAGATATCGAACGGGTTCTATCCGACCCGATGCAATAGAAAGGCGTAAGCGATGTCGTTGAATCTAGGTAGCCTGGGCATGGAAGACGCCTCGTTTAGCTTTGGCTGTTCCTACATCATGGCGCTCGACTGCGGCACTACCTCGGTACTCGCGACCATCGTAGACGAGTACGGCTGCATCGTCGCCCAGGCGCGTCGTAGCGTCAAAACCAGCTTCCCGCGCCCCGGCTGGGTGGAACAGGATCCCATGGAGGTGCTTGCCAGCCAGATCGGCGTGATGATGGAGGTTCAGTTTAAGAGCGGCATCCATTCTGACCGCATCGCCGCCATCGGTATCTCCAACCAGCGCGAGACCACGGTGGTGTGGGACCGCATAAGCGGCCAACCCATCTATAACGCCATCGTGTGGCAATGCCGTCGAACCGCACCCCTGATCGACGAGCTGGTCGAGCGGGGCGCAGAAGGGCTGGTGCGCTCCCGCACGGGACTCACGCTCGATCCGTATTTCTCGGCTTCCAAGGTGCAGTGGATCCTCGACAACGTCGACGGTGCGCGTGAGAGCGCGGCGGCGGGCGACCTTATGTTCGGCACCATCGACACCTGGCTCATCTACAACCTCACTGGCTGTCAGGTCTTTGCCACCGACTACACCAATGCCAGCCGCACCGCGCTCTTTAATATCCATGCGCTTGATTGGGACGACGATCTGCTGGCGCTTTTCGACGTCCCGCGTTCCATGATGCCCGAGGTTCGTTGGAGCTCGGGCGACTACGGCCGTGTCGCGAGCGACATCATGACCAACATGCCACCCATCATGGGCGTGGCGGGCGACCAGCAGGCGTCGCTGTTCGGCCACTGCTGTTTCCATCCTGGCCAGACCAAAAACACCTATGGCACGGGTTGCTTCATGCTCATGAACACCGGCGACGAGGTCGTTGAATCCAAGAACGGTCTGGTCTCCACGATCGGCATCGCCGCGGACGGCAAGATCAGCTATGCGCTCGAGGGTTCTGTCTTTGCCGCCGGCTCAACCATGAACTGGCTGCGCAAGAACATGGGCATCATCTCGAGCGTGAGCGAGTCCGCGCAACTCGCCGCTTCGATCAACGACAACGAGGGCTGCTACTTCGTCCCCGCCTTCGCAGGCCTGGGCGCTCCCTGGTGGGACCCGCATGCTCGCGGTATCGTGTGCGGGCTGACCGGTGCCTCGAGTCGCGCGACCATTGTGCGTGCGGCCTGCGAGTCCATGGCTTACCAGAGTTATGACGTGCTGCGCGCCATGGAGCAGGACGTGGGACTTTCGATTGAGCGCCTGTCCGTCGATGGCGGTGCCGCGCGCAACGAGTTCATCATGCAATTCCAGGCCGATCTGCTGGATATCCCCGTGCTGCAGTGCGAGACGGTGGAGACCACGGCGATCGGTGTCGCGTACTTGGCGGGTCTTGCCGTCGGCTATTGGGGGGATTTGGAGGAGCTGGAGCAAAACGCTCAGATCGTTAAGACCTTCCTTCCCCATATGTCCGCCGAGCGCCGCGAGCAAAACCTGGCGGGCTGGCGGGATGCCGTCAAACGCTCGCTCAGTACCGTACGGTAGGGCTGCGACGAGCTGCTCGATATAACAAACCGTTACATTTATGCACGGCGCGCGGCAACAACGACGCCATGCGCCTTGTCAGCAAGGCCATCTTCCGGCCGCAACGAAAGGGGCATCAACCCATGACCGTCACCTACGATACGTCCCGTGTGACTCTTGTCGATCACCCACTCGTCCAGCACAAGCTGTCGATCCTGCGCGACAAGAGCACCGGCACCAACCAGTTCCGCCAGCTCGTGCGCGAGCTCGCACTTTTTGACGGCTACGAGGCCATGCGCGACCTGCCCATGGAAGACGTCGAGGTCGAGACCCCCATCACCACCGCAACGTTTAAGCAGCTCGCCGGCAAAAAGCTCGCCATAGTTCCCATCCTGCGTGCAGGCCTCGGCATGGTCGATGGCATCCTCGACCTGGTACCCTCCGCTCGCGTGGGCCACATCGGTATGGAGCGCGACGAGGTTACCCACGAGCCGCATGAGTATTACTGCAAGATGCCCAAGGATATCGACCAGCGCATCTGCCTGGTTGTCGACCCCATGCTCGCCACGGGCGGTTCGGCCGAGATGGCCATCAGCTACCTGCGCGAGCGCGGTGTCAAGGATATCCGCATGCTGTGTATCGTCGCCGCGCCCGAGGGCCTCAAGTCACTGACCGCAAAGGACTCCGACGTGCATATTTATACGTGCTCCATCGATGACCATCTCAACGAGGCCGCCTACATCGTTCCAGGCTTGGGCGATGCCGGCGACCGTATCTACGGTACGCTCTAGTCGTTGGGCCTTGTCGGCTACGGTCGCAAATACGAAGAAATGGTGCGCACGGTCAAGCAGAAGGCGACCGCACGCGCTCCTGTTAACGGACGTTTTGCCCTGCAGGGTTCGAGAAAAACGTATTACCGTACCTGCAGCATAAAGAAGGTCTTAAGAAAACGAACAGGTGCGTATTAACCGATGTTTTCTCGGTTGTACTTTAGCGATTGGCTCGTACAATAGTCACCAATGTTCGGCTGGAACTGTTCTGTGAAGCGTTAAAAAGGAAAGTGAGGACGCCAGTGTTTCAGATAGCCGATCTGCTCGCTATCGTTGCAGGCGCCATCGCGGGCGCGGTCGCCTTTCTTCCCTTTGTTTTTACGCTCAGGCCGGTTCTTGACGATAAACAGAATGCGGACATGCTCAAGGGCATGGTGAGTCTCGCGGTCTCGGCGATCGCGTTGCTTGCCTTTACCCTGGTCGTGTTCGCGTTGTTCGGAGAGGCGTTTCGCATGTTCCTCCTGGGCGAGGCGATCGGCTTTGTGGCCTTTATGGCCGCCTGCACGGTCCGTGTCGCCAAGGCGCTGCGGGATCCTCATGAGGTCGAAAGGTAAGTCGTGGAAATTTTTGAAAAGCTGCCCGATGAGATTAATCATCTGGTCAGCGAGTTCAGCTCCACCCCCGTCGTGGGCGATCTGAGCTGCGGCATCACGCAGTACTCGTTTTGGCTGATCGTCTCCACGATCGTGCTCCTGATCGTCCTGGCCGTGTTCAAGAAGAAGCAGACCCTGGTTCCCAAGGGCTTCTTCGTCAACGGTTTCGAGTACATCATCGAGTACGTCGAGAACGATATCGGCAAGGGCGTCGTGGGTGAGAACTGGAAGAAGCACTTCCCGTTCCTGTGCTCGCTTTTCCTGTTCATCCTGATCAATAACATGATCGGCCTGGTCCCGGGAATGAAGCCCGGCACCGGCGCAATCGGCTCCACCGCCGCGCTCGCCATCTTCGCCTTCGTGTACTTCATCTACTACGGATGCAAGGCTCACGGCGTGATCGGCTACATCAAGAGCCTCGCCCCGCAGGGTGTGAGCTTCCCGATGAACGTGCTTGTGTGGGTCGTCGAGCTTTTCTCGACCTTCCTGCGCCTCATCACGCTCGCCGTCCGTCTGTTCTGCAACATGTTTGCAGGACACGTGGTCATGGGCTCGTTCGCCATCATGGCGAGTATGTTCATGCAGCCGCTGCTTCAGCAGGTTTCCGCGGCCCACGCCGTCGGCGCCCTGCCTTCGCTGGCCTGGCTTGCCATCCTCATCCTGATCTATGCGATCGAGCTTGTGGTCGGCGCCATCCAGGCGTACGTCTTCACGGTCCTTACCGCCGTGTATGTCTCCGAGGCAGAGGAGGTCGCGGAGGAGGAGTAATCTTCCGTTCGCGCCTTAAAGGTAAGGCAATTCGTTCAACCGCCGGTGCCCGTACCCATGGAGCCCGGCAGTTATAAAAAGGTTATCCTGCGTGAAATAAGACACGCACGACAAAGGAGGAATCGTGGGAGTTATCGGTTACGGTCTCGGTGTTATCGGCGCTGGTCTTGCTATCGGCCTGTCTGCTCTGGGTGCTACGGGTGCTATGGCCCGTCAGCCTGAGGTTCAGGGCCGTGTGTTCACCGTCTTCATCATGGGCTCCGCCTTCGGCGAGGCTCTGGCTCTGATCGGCTTCGTTGTCGCGCTGATCGTTAAATAGCACGGAGCGTCAAGTATGAATCTTTCATCCCAGAAGAGCGCGATCGCACTCTCCGCGTCCGCGGCCGCGCTGCTCATGCCGGTTTCCGCGTTCGCCGAGGACGGCGCTGCCGGTGCGGACATCCTCATCCCTAAGATGGCGGAGTTCATCCCGGCGCTTATCGCCTTCCTGATCATCTGGATCGTGCTGGCCAAGGTTGCCCTGCCGGGCATCATGAAAACCATGGAGGAGCGCGGCAAGAAGATCGAGGAGAGCCTCGACGAGGCCGAGAAGACCAAGCAGGAGGCTATCGCCAAGCGCGCTGAGTCCGACTCGGTCGTCACCGACGCCCGTCGTCAGGCTGCCGACATCGTTCTCGAGGCCCGTAAGGACGCCGAGTCCGAGCGCGCCCGTATCATCGAGGCTGCGCACAAGGAGGCCGAGGAGATCATCGCCAAGGCCCATACGACCGTCGAGGACGAGCGCAAGTCCATCTACGCCGGTGCCGCGAGCTCCATCGCCGACCTGTCCGTTGCCGTCGCCACCAAGATCGTGGGCGAGGCACTCGAGGACGAGGCCGAGCAGAAGAAGCTCATCGAGCGCTACATCCAGGAAGCAGGTAGCCTGAATGCCGACTAGCCGCTATCAGGACAAGGTGCTCGAGACCTACGCGCGCTCCCTTTTGGAAGCCGCCAAGGCCGAGAACCATGTGTTCGAGGACCTCGAGACGATCGAGCGCCTGGCTAGCGCCAGCCCCGAGATCATCGCCGTGCTCGACACCATGTCCAAGCGCGACCAGCTCGACCTTCTTCCCAAGGTGGCAGCTGCCTTTAAGTATGTTGCCGAGGAAGACGAGGATGTAGTGGGCGTGACCGTCACCACGGCGATCCCGCTCGACGACGAGCTGCGTCAAACCATCACTAAGAAATGCGAGCAGGACTTCGGCCGCAAGGTATTCCTTATCGAGCAGGTCGACCCGTCTATCGTGGGCGGCCTGGTGCTCGAGGCCCGCGGCGAGCGTCGTGACATCTCCGTCAAGACGCAGCTGCGCATCGCGCAGGAGACCCTCGCAAACTCTGCTAATTCGTACGGAGGTGAAGCCTAATGTCCGAAACCCTCAATGCCCAGGATATCGCCAAGAAACTGCAGGAGCAGCTCACGAGCCTCTCCGCGACGGTCGATACGCATGAGGTTTCAACGGTCGACGAGGTAGGCGACGGCATCGCGCGCGTCTCCGGCCTCAAGAGCGCCATGGCAGGCGAGCTTCTGGAGTTCAAGAGCTCCGATACCGGTGAGACCGTCTTCGGCCTTGCCCAGAACCTTGACCGTGACGAGGTCGGCGCCGTTCTGTTCGGTGCCGTCGACGCCATCAAGGAAGGCGACGAGTGCCGCACCACTGGCCGCATTATGGATATCCCCGTGAGCCGCGCCATGCTCGGCCGCGT
>JAIJJM010000840.1 GCA_022728415.1 Collinsella sp.
GAGCATCAGACAGGTCTTCCTGGATGTTGCTGCCGGGTTATGTGAAGGGGATGAGCAGTCGCCGGAAAAGCGCCCCGTAATTTTAGAGGCGCAGAATGTATGGATAACCTACAAAGGAAAGCTACCGGGAAGAATTACTGGTTCTCTAAAGACTCCTCCGGAATCACAACCTTAAGTCACTGACCGGAACAGATAAACCTGTCCGTGGGCAGAAACCGATAAATCCTGATAAATATCCATGAACACCAAAATCAAATACGGCCTGTCGGCTGCCGTTCTGGCGCTGATTGCCGCTGGTGCGCCTGCGCCTGACATTCTCGACCAGTTTCTGGATGAAAAGGAAGGTAACCACACCACGGCATACCGTGATGGCGCGGGTATCTGGACCATCTGCCGCGGTGCCATCCTGGTGGATGGCAAACCTGTCGTTCCGGGCATGAAGTTGTCGAAGGAAAAATGCGACCGGGTTAACGCCATTGAGCGTGATAAGGCGCTGGCATGGGTGGAGAAAAACATCAAAGTGCCATTGACCGAACCCCAGAAAGCGGGGATCGCGTCATTCTGTCCGTACAACATTGGTCCCGGTAAGTGTTTCCCGTCGACGTTTTACAGACGAATTAATGCTGGCGATCGCAGGGGAGCATGTGAGGCGATTCGCTGGTGGATTAAGGACGGTGGCAGAGACTGCCGTATTCGTTCAAATAACTGCTATGGACAGGTCTCACGGCGTGACCAGGAGAGCGCGCTGGCGTGCTGGGGAATTGACAAATAAGCAGAATATTTTGTTGAAAAATGACGTTGGCTAATACGGACGGATAACACGAAATCCTGAGAACTGGCAAAACCTAAGTGAATAAAAGTAAAAACCCCGTTTGTTGGCTGCAAGCGGGGTTTTGTGTTTCCTGACTCTGGAAAAGTCAAAGGAGAAAGTGTGTTTGATTTTAGCAAACTGATTCGGGAGATTCGAGTGATGGCTGAAAAATTATCCACCTGGAAGTTCATTCTTATCTGGCTGGTGTTTGTGATTATGGCCTCCGGTTATTTCATCGGTCAGATACGCTGGTGGTGAAATGAACCGCGTACTGTGCGTGGTCATCATTGCCCTGCTGGTGGCCTGTGGTGCGCTTAGTCTGGGGCTGAATCATTACCGTGATAACGCCATTACCTACAAAGCCCAGCGCGACAAAAATGTCAGAGAACTGAAGCTGGCGAACGCGGCAATTACTGACATGCAGATGCGTCAGCGTGATGTTGCTGCGCTCGATGCAAAATAC
>JAIJJM010000841.1 GCA_022728415.1 Collinsella sp.
AGGAACAGAATCAGACCGGTTCCAATCAGCGTGGAGACGCCCAGATCGTTGGCTTCAGGGTACTGTGCGGCAATATTCGCGGCGATGGTCTGGTTCTGCGAGGCCTGCAGCAGCTTGATGGAGTAGTTGAGGCCCGGGGACAGGATCATCAACACGGCCATCGTCTCACCAAGCGCGCGGCCGAGAGCCAGCATGGAGGCGGACACAATACCGGACTTGCCGAAAGGCAGCACGGCCAGACGAATCATCTCCCACTTGGTGGCGCCGAGCGCCAGCGCGGCCTCTTCGTGCAGGCGCGGGGTCTGCATGAAGATATCGCGGGACATGGAGGTGATAATCGGCAAAATCATAACGGCGAGCACCACAGCCACGGTGGCGACGGTGCGCGACGGGTTGGCGGCCGGGCCCTCGAACAGTGGAATGAAGCCCAGGTGGTTGGCAACCCAGTTCCAGAACGGGTAGATGGCCGGCACCAGAATCAGGCCGCCCCACAAACCGTAGATAACGGACGGGATGGCAGCCAGCAGATCGACCACATAGCTCAGCGCGGTGGCGAGCTTCTTAGGTGCATAGTGCGAAATGAACAGCGCAATGCCGATGGACACGAAGAAGGCAATCAGCAGTGCCAGCAAAGACACGAGCACAGTACCGAACAACAGCGGGAGCACGTAGCCCCAGAAGCTGCTGGCCTTGCCGCCGGTAAAGCTGGACACGGTGTCGCTGTTGGCGGCCTGATCGCCACCGATGAGTGGCCAGGCGCGGAAAAACAGGAACAGGAACACAGCGGCAAGTACAACCAGGATCAGGATGCCGCAGGCGTATGCCACACCGCGAAACACCTTGTCGGCGGTCTTGCCTCCAACTGGCTGCACAGCCGTTTTGTCTTGCGAACTCACGGATTCTCCTTATATAGGGTGGTTATCAAGTATTCAAGTGGTGCGGTTTTCGTCTGTGACTTTGCCAAACCGTTCGGGTCCTGACCCGCTTTAAGCCGCAGCCGTATGGTTTACGACTGCGGCTTAAAGTTGGCGGCGACTGCTCTTACTACTACAGTCTACCGTTCAGTTGTCAGGTCCAGTCCACACGACCCTTGCGGGCCGACGTCATCACTTGGTCTTGATGGCCTCGATGGACTTGGTGATCTTAGACTTCAGGGAGGAGGGCAGCGGAGCGGTGCCGGCGGCATCCTGAGCGGCCTTCTGGCCCTCGTCGGAGGTCACGTAGGTCAGCCAAGCCTTGGCGAACTCAGCCTGCTTGGTGTCCTTGTA
>JAIJJM010000842.1 GCA_022728415.1 Collinsella sp.
ACGCCGGTGATTTCGACGGCTTCATCTCCATCGGACCGTCCGTACTCTCTTCGGATAGACTGTTGAAGCTCCATCTGGTATTGCCCTATGGCGTATTCATCGACATCAATCCTGCGCCCAGCCTGTTCGATTCGGTACAACCGGATTTAAGCCAAACCATTTTGGACGCATTGGATATGTTGGTGTCCTCGGGCAAACGACGCATCGGCTATATCGGCGGTACTGGCTTCACGATGGGTTTGTACGAATATCCGGAAGACGGCCGATTAACCGCATTCCGCAATTGGACCGAGCGTTTGGGGCTGGATGCGGAAGGCCTGATTTACGCGCAAGGCGCGTTCACTGTGGACACCGGGCGCACTCTAGGGGAGGAAGCGGTTAACGATCATCGAGATGACATGCCGGATGCGTTCATCGTGGCTGCGGACTCGATTGCAGTCGGCGTACTGCAGGCGTTTACCGCTGCGGGAGTGCTGGTGCCTCGCGATACCAGTGTGATCAGTATCAATAACCAGGCCATCGCCCAGTACACTTCGCCGACAT
Source organism: Collinsella sp. (assembly GCA_022728415.1). The sequence continues at coordinate 544 of JAIJJM010000842.1, forward strand.
TGACCAGTTACGATATCGACCAGAATGAGCTGGCCGATACTGCGATTACGATGCTTGCCGAGGCCATCTCCAGTCGGCGCACGTTGCACCACCATACCTTCATCTCCACCACCCTAGTGGTGCGTGACAGTTTCGTACCAGCACGATAAAGAAGCTCCCTCTGTGCGATAAAGAAGCTCCCTCGTCAGAGGGAGCTTCTTTATCGCTGTTAGAACAGTTCCAGATTCACGTCGAGCGTGTAGGCGCGATCGGCGGGCAGCTGGTACTGCTCATGGACGGGCGCGCCCCATGAATCGTCTCCGCCCACGCCCATTTGCGCGGCCAACAGGCGCAGGAACGTGTGACGGACCGGCGGCAACTCGTTCTGGTGGGTCGCCTCTTCCAGCATGAGCGAGCTGTACGGCAACAGGCTCGCCGCGAAATGTTCGCTGCCGGCCTGGCTGATACGCATGCCGTGTCCTTGGGCGTCAAGCACTTCGGCCCAACGCAAGTCTTCATGGTTGCCGGTCTCCTGCGGCACCAGATACGGTGCATTGTCTTCGGCCGCGGTGCGCTCGAAAATGCCGAGCTTGCCACCGTGCAGACGGTCGTGATAGGTTTCCTCGGGGCCAAGGCCGTAGAAGCGCAGGTTCTCGTACTGCTTGGGAAGTGTCCATTCCAATCCGAATGCCGGCAGCGTCGGCGCATCGGTGGCACCGGCATATCGGGCGGTCAGATGTACAC
>JAIJJM010000843.1 GCA_022728415.1 Collinsella sp.
GTCGAGCACAGCGGCACGCAAACCCAACAGCGACGCCGCATGCGCCATGGTGGCAACGATCGTCGACTTGCCGCAACCGCCCGAACCCGAAACGGCGCAGACAACCGGTGCCCGACGCGACGGAATCGAAGCGCCCGCCGACGGCGCGGGAGCTGACGGTGCAGGAACCGGCGACACGGACGCGCGCGACAACATCCCCGTCTCCCCCGCCGCGGTCACGCGCTGAGCCCAAGCCGGCATGGCAGGCTGCCCGAACTGCGGTTCCGAAGCCAAAGACGCAACGGCACACGGCTCGTCAGCCCCGGCAAAACCCTCGACCTCGTCGAGCTCATCGGCCAGATTTACGCCGTGCACGTATCCCATTCCTTCAGCCAGAACGTCATCGCCATACGGCACCGGCCCTCCAGCGTCATCGTATGCAAGGGGATCCCGGGGGCGCCGACCATGCTCGGCTTCCGCTTTTCCATATTCATCAGCACGCGGGCCTCTTGTAGCGCGAGGCGCCCCGGGTTCCCTATCAGCAAAAGCCTCGGGCTCATTCGTCATGCGCCGATCGGAATCAACCGCTCCCTCACCCGCGCGCCCGTTGCCGCACAAACTGTGCGCAGCGATGACCTCGGTCGCCCCCGCGCGAAACAGCCCTTCGATATCCGACGGGTCGAGTGTCTCGATCAACACGACGACGCGACTCACACGGCCCTCGGCCGTCAGGCGCGCAACGGTCTTCCGCACGTCTTCGGTATCGAACAGAGACGCCGCGATGATGGCGGCACCGCGGCGCGACGGAAACGCCCGTGCCATGGAGACCAGCCCGTCCAGGTCGCCCACGCGAAGCACCTGCGCGCCCACATCGCGACCCTCGACTTCCTGCTGTAGCAGCCCGTAATCGCCGCACGCGCAGCACGCAAGCCAGATCGCCTTCATCACTTGTCGCCTCCGCTCTTTTTGCCGCGCGCCGTGGCGGGAATCGTCAAGCTGACCGTTCCCTTTCCCGAGGCTCCCAGCAATTCCTTGACATCTTCGGGGTCTGCCGCCAGCGTCACCCACTCGATCTTGCCTTCACGCGTGGTGCCGGCATCCTCGCTGGTATCGATCACGTACGTGCCGCACAAACGATCGGTCACGCCATCTTTTTGCACGTACACGTCCACATAGCTGCCCACGCCCGTGGCGCCGCCGACCGAGTGCTCGGCATCGACCGCCACCGAAACGGCAACCTTGCCTTTAGGCACCTCGAGCTTGCGGCTCTCGGCCTTGGTGTAG
>JAIJJM010000844.1 GCA_022728415.1 Collinsella sp.
CTCATCAATGGCATGCCATTGATCCATATCGAGCTCAAGAGAAGCGGCATACCCGTCAGCCAAGCGACCAATCAGATCGAAAAATACGCACACGAAGGCGTGTTCACCGGCCTGTTCCGTCTCGTGCAGATCTTCGTGGCCATGACCCCCGACGACGCCGTCTACTTCGCCAATCCCGGCGCGGACAAATTCAATCCAAGCTATTACTTCCATTGGGCGGACTACAACAACGAGCCTATCTGTGGCGGGCAACACCCAGGCAAAGACGAATGGAAGCTGTTCATCGGAGGCACCTCCGGCACCGCCGGCCTGCTGTCCATTCCCATGGCGCATCAGCTCATCGGCTTCTACACCATCGCCGACTCGGCGGATGGATGCCTTAAGGTGCTGCGCAGCTACCAGTACATCGCGGCAAACGCCATCTCCGATGTGGTGAGGAAATGTGATTGGGAACAGCGACCCTCCATGCCGGGACGACCCGGCGGCTATGTGTGGCACACCACCGGTTCAGGCAAGACCATGACCAGCTTCAAATCGGCTCAGCTCATTGCTGACTCGCATGACGCCGACAAGGTCGTGTTCCTCATGGACCGAATCGAACTGGGCACTCAATCATTGAAGGAGTACCGCAGCTTTGCCGACAGCGAGACGGAAGTGCAAGGTACCGAGAACACCGGTGTTTTGCGGGACAAACTCAACAGCACCAATGTCAACGACACCCTGATCGTCACCTCTATCCAGAAGATGAGCAACGTGAAAGCAGGGGAGCGGGGCGTCACCCAGACATGGCTGGATCAACTTGCTGCACGACGTATCGTCTTCATCGTGGACGAATGCCATCGTTCCACCTTCGGCGACATGTTGCAGGACATCCGCCGTTCCTTCCCGAACGCGCTGTTCTTCGGATTCACAGGCACACCCATTCTGGGCGAAAACCAGAAGAAGAACTCCACCACCGCCATGGTGTTCGGCCGTTGCCTGCACCGATACAGCATCGCCGACGGCATTCGTGACCATAATGTGCTCGGATTCGATCCGTACATGGTGACCACGTACAAAGATTCCGATGTTAGACGTGTGGTAGCTCTTGACAAGGCGAAAGCCGAGAGTACGGAAGATGCACTTGCTGACCCCATTAAAGCTAAGGTGTTTCAGCATTACATGGATAAATCCGAGGTCCCCATGGGGCCGATGGTCGATGGTGCCGGGAACCGTATCAGTGGCATCGAGGATTTCCTTGGACGAGACCAATATGGCATC
>JAIJJM010000845.1 GCA_022728415.1 Collinsella sp.
AAAGTGCCCTCGGTGGGACTCGAACCCACACTGCGCAGATTTTGAGGCTGCTTCCTCTACCAATTGGGATACGAGGGCGTGCCTAAGCACTCTGAAGAGAGTAGCATACCGATTCGACTCCTGCGACACAAGACACGCGCCAGTCCTCCATTTCCCCCCGGTAAAACAGGCGAAACACGTCGATATCGTGGACGGCGTACCCGTGTGTTGCCCGTTCTTCTGCGTGGTTTCACCGCTTACAATGGGCTGTAGTTTCGATGTATCGCTTTTGTTAGGAGGGCTTATGAGCAACGAAACTTACCGTCAGTTCGATCCCTGGCGCCCCTCTCCGGTCAAGGAGATTTCCCGTAGACAGATTGTGGAGACGCATTATTTCAATGTCGATCACGTCTCCTATGAGTCGAATCAGATCGGTTCGTTTGAACGCTACTTTGTTCAGGAGAACAATGGCGACACTGTGGCTGTGCTGGCCGTCACCGATGACGGCATGATTCCGCTGGTCGAGCAGTATCGCATCGCCAACCATCGTTGGACGTTGGAGATTCCGGCAGGCCACGCCAACAACCCGTCCGAACGCCCGACCGATGTGGCTAAGCGCAAGCTGGCCGAAGAAGCTGGTTTCGATGCCTCCAAGCTTACGCAGTTCACCCGTTTTATGAACACGCCGAGCTATTCCACCCAGCACACCGCAATCTTCTTCGCCACCGGACTTACCCCGGCTTCCCGTCAGGAAATCGGCCCGGAGACTCCGCGTTCCGACGTGCGTATGGTGTCGGTGGACGATGCCTATGAGATGGTGGTCAATGGCACGATTGTGGATGCCAAGACCATGGTCGCCATTCTGCGTCTGAAGAGCGGCACGCTCGATCATCTCAACGACTAGTCACCACGCTCGATCATCGCGGTGACTACGTGCCATTGCAATCACCGCACAATCGCAACATAACGGATAACGAAAGCCCCCCATCCACTTTCTGGATGGGGGGGCTTTCGCGTGCTATGTGCTAGCTGTCAGCAGCTACCAGCGGCCTGAAATCAGTCGCAAGCGCCAACGGTGTGCACGTAGATGGAGTCGGTGCGGCCCGGCTGGTGATCGCCCTGAGCAGAGCTCAGGATGACGATCTTGTCGCCGTCAGCAACCTTGCCGGCATCCTTGAGGACCTTGTCCGTGTAGATCATCAGATCCTTGCGGGACTTGTCGTGGTAGTCCTCCTTGAGCAGGAAGGCTTCGGTGCCCCAGGACAGAGCCAGCCAGTGGTA
>JAIJJM010000846.1 GCA_022728415.1 Collinsella sp.
GTCCTGGATGGGACTGCAAATCAAAAACCGCCGTGCCGCTGCCATGCGGCAAGAGGCGCATGAGACCGCAATCAGCGCATGCGACTCGGCCGCAGCGACACGCAAGACCGTCCAGTCCGACCTGGACAGGACCACGGCCAAAGCCTCCAGACTATTGAAGGACACCAGTCGCGGCCAAGTCGCGGATCCCAAGACGCTTGATGCGTTGAATCGGCTCCTGGACGCAAAGACGTCCACCATCAAGGGTTCCTGCGCGCCCGACGCCGTCACACCCGACGTGGACAGGACCACTGCGGCGCTGCGCAGAACGACCAAAGAGCTCAAGAACCGTCTCACCGACCTCAAGACCGCGGCCAAGGCCGTCACCGACAGCAAACTCGACAAGACCGTGGACGACGCGAACGCGCTGTACAAGCAGACCGACGGCAAGGTGGCGGACGACAAGACCCGCGCAAGCCTGCTGGACGCCATCAAAAAACGCGACGCGGACGCCATCGCAAAAGCCGTGAAAGAGGTCAACGAATCGAAGATGGCGAAGGAAAAGGCCGACGCGGAGGCGAAAGCCAAGGCAGAACAGGAAGCCGCTGCGGCCGCCGCGCAGCAGGCGCAGGCATCGCAATCCCAATCGGTTCCACAGCGGCAAACACCCTCATATTCGGGAGGAAGCCAATCCCAATCCCAAGGAAGTTCCGGATCCGGTTCCGAAACCGTTCGACGTCCGTCTTCGGGAGGCTCGTCGTCCTCCGCCAATACGGGCGGAGCCTCTCCGGGATGGTCCGTGCCCGCGCCATCAGACGAGGGCACCGGCTTGCCCGGCAGCGATCCGGGGTTGTGATTGGCTTCATGCCGCTGCCTTCCATTCTTTGGAGTGCTTGAGCGTGGATTTCGGTCTGGCGATGGTGGTTCCGGGCCATGCCTTGCGGCTGAGGAACGGGTGGAGTCCTCGCAGGTTGTAGATGCATTTGTTGTTGTCCAGTTGCGCGAGCTCGTCGGGTGTGAGGAGTTCGCGGCCGGTGCGCTGGTAGTTGGTGGTGTGGCTGCCGGACACGCCCTTGGAGTCGCTGGTGGTGCGGATGTCGATGGTCTCCTTGCCGAGCAGCTTGCTGAGCCATTCGGTGGTGGACTGCTCGTTGCCGCCGAGGAACAGCACCGAGTCGCAGTTGCCTATGATGGTCTCCCACGAGTCCTTGTACATCGTCTTGAGCTGGGCGATGGTCTGGAGGATGATGCTGACGCTGACCTTGCGCGAGCGGAT
>JAIJJM010000847.1 GCA_022728415.1 Collinsella sp.
TCGCAGGAAGGCTCCTCATATTCAATGGTGTTTCCGTAGTCCTTTTGCTGCTGGGCCGCGGCATACTCGGCCGCCGCGCGCGTCATTTCCTCGGCGCGACGCTTCTGCTCGCCAAAATAGGTATCGAATGGGATGTCGTCGGGGAACTCGTTTTCGCCCTGATAGGGGGCAACGTTGTCCATGACACCGAACATGGCGGCGACAGAGGACTTGTTGCACACCGCGCCAGACGTGTAGGGAAGCACAAAACGGTTGGAGATGATATTGGCGGCGTTGGCCAGCGCCACAAGGGAGGCCAGAATCGCGACAACCCACAGCAGGACCTTGAGCACGCCGGGAAGCGGCAGGATACGCAGGATGGCGACAGCCGCGGGCGCGATCGTGGCGACGGGCAGGAGCTTGGCGATGAGCGCGCGATACGGAGCGTAGGGCTCGCGAGCAAGGAGCTCGGCACGGGGGGAATCATAGTGCGCCACCACGACGACCGGGCGGTTGCGCGGAGACGCAAGCGGGCCCGAGGCCTTGTGATAGGCAATGACATTTTGGCTCACACCGGTCTTTCCCAGGCGCGAAACCACGGGATGCCCCGTGCGCTCGAGCACGTAGAGCACGGCGCCGACAATGGCCAGCAAGGTGCCGACCAAGCCGATACCGCCACCGATGCCCATCAGCAGGGCGCCGGCAAACGCGAGGATACCGGTAACGGCAAACGCCAACCTGCTGGGCGCGGGAGCATTAAATTCCTGCACCTCGGGGTCAAAGCCGTGGTTGCGGAAAATCTGAGCGATATCCTCGGCAGCCAGGCGCTCTTCTTCACTGCACGCCGGCGTAATGCCGGTGCTCTGCAGCAGGTGGTTAATATAGTTCTGGGTGTTCGCCATGTGCGCTCCACATCCATAATCCGACAAATAGGCCCAATGCATGCACATTAGAACCGTATATAGTCGAAAGTATACCCCGAGCGAGCGCAAACGACCGAATTCGGGCCATCTTAACGCCGCGAGCGGACAAGGATATAGCCTAATCTCCATATCGGACTAAAATCATGGCATCAAACGACCTTCTCATGCGAGGATTCTATGACGGCAAGCGACGCGACCGCGACAATTAAAAAGGGGGCACCCGAGCCCGGTTTCGATAAAACGGCTCAGCGCATCCTCAACCTTTTCTTTGTACTCAACAGCTCTCCCGAACCGCTGACGACCGAGCAAATCGTCCTGGATTCCGATTTGGGATACGGCTCGGGCAATATCGA
>JAIJJM010000046.1 GCA_022728415.1 Collinsella sp.
GTCGCCGGTGCGCGACGATGGCGGCGACGCCGACCGCTTTGCACACTATGTGTCCAAGGACCGTATCGCGGAATCCCGCGCGACCGGCCGTCCGGTGGTTGCGCTGTGCGGCAAGGTCTGGGTGCCCAAGCACGATCCGTCCAAATACCCCGTCTGCCCTGACTGCAAGCGCATCTACGAGGAAATGACGCGCTGAGCTGCTGCGGGTTATTGCTTGGCTCCCCTCTCTGAGGGGAGCTGTCGTCGTAGACGACTGAGGGGAGTAGCGGGCGCGGGTCCACTGGATTTCCCGAATATGTGACACTGAGGTTGCGCTAGTGTTACATATTCACAAGCGGGAAAATGATGGTTTGTGTTTCAGCTGCCGTATATGGATATGTCCATTATGTGGATTTTCGCTGTCGGAATCACGATGTAACCAAAGGATTCGCTATTTTCTGCGGTTTTTGATCACCGATGATCAGCCGTTATAAGTACTCTCTTCATACTTTCGTAACACGTTGGCCACGGGGGTAGCAATAGCGCCATATTTGTTGTCTTCTCGAAAAGGAGTGGCATATGGCGTCTTCACAAACGCAAGTTGCCGGCAATGAGGATTCCGTAAGCAAGATATCCCAGACACAGAATGAGCCCATTCAGGACAGCGACTACACCCTGTCTCGTGTTCCGGCCGAGGCCAAGCAGCCGTTCTGGAGGATTCTGGTAATCCGTATCGGCAGCATATGCTGCGTCTTTCAGCTGGTGCTCGGTGCATCCCTCGGCTACGGCATGAGTTTCTGGGGCACGTTCTGAGCGACAATGCTCGGATCAGTGCTATTGCAGGTGATTAGCTGGGCGCTGGGTACTGCGGCGGCGTGTGAAGGCCTGTCCACCAGTCTGCTGTCCCGTTGGACCGGATTCGGCAAAATGGGTTCCGCCATCTTCGGCGGCGTGATGGCCATTTCCATGGTTGGATGGTTCGGCGTGCAGAACTCGGTGTTCGGCGAAAGCATGGCGAACATTCTTTCGTTCACTGACTTCCTCGGCAAGTTCGAGACCCTGATGTGAAGTGTCGGGACCGGATCATTGTTTTTCCCATCAAAAGAGGAGGACGATGATCCGGCCCTCGTCTCGTATAAAAACCGTAGATATATCAGTAGTTCAAGGAGTGTGCCATAACCATGACACAGACAACGGCCGTCGCGCCGGCACAGGAGCCGGCTTTCGAATCAGACAGCCTTCATATTCCGGATAGCGGCAGGCGCGGATGGTTGTCCATCGCCTGCGTCTGGATCGGTAATTCCATCAACGTGTCCACCCTGATGACCGGTGCGGTACTCGGCGCAGGACTGACCTTGTGGGATGCATTCTGGGCCGCATTCATCGGTTTTGGCATCATTCTCGCCTACATGTGTTTCGTGGCCATGGAAGCAACCGACACCGGCCTTCCCACCTCCGCCATGTCCACTGCAGCCTTGGGGCGCAAGGGCGGACGCTACATCATCTCAATCATCCTGGGTGTCTCACTGATCGGATGGTTCGGTGTGCAGGCGGCAGTCTGCGGATCCTCATTCTCCCTGATGGTCGGCAAGCTCGGGCTAGACGTTTCGCCGCAAATCTGCTCTATCGTGCTGGGCGCGCTGATGCTCGTCACCGCCATCCTCGGTTTCGACGGCGTCAAGTGGGTCAACTACATCGCGGCTCCTTTGCTGTTCATCATTTGCGCCTATGGCCTGTTTGCCTCCCTGTCCAATACGGGCATGGGCACGTTGACCTCCTACGTGCCCAAGGAAAGCATGGGGCTGGTAGCCGGTATCAATATTGCCGTGGGCTTCTTCGCCGTCGGCGGCGCCACTGTGGGCGACTTCACCCGTTACACGCGTGATCGAAAAGGTGCAGTGCTGTCCAGCATCATCGGCATCTGGCCACCCATGGTCATCCTGCTTATGATGGGTGCGATGCTCTCCGTCGTCAAGCCCGAATCGGGCGGCGATATTTCCCAGATCATGGCATCCATGGGTCTTGCCGGAGCCGCTTTGATCGCTCTTGTGCTATCCACGTGGTCCGTCAACGTGGGCAACGCCTACTCTGCAGGACTCGCTTTCGCCGTCATCGCAGACAAGGGAGATAAGGGCTATCGCGTTTCCACCACCATCGCTGGCATTCTTGGCATTATCCTTGCCGTGGCTGGCATCATGGACTACTTCCAGATGTTCCTGACCGTACTTTCCGCGATGATTCCAGCGCTCGCGGGCTCGATGATCGCAGATTACTGGTTTGTTCGCAAGGCCCGTCCGCAAAACTTCAAGCCACTTGACGGGTTCTCCGTGCCTGGTCTGGTTTCGTTCATCGTGGGATCGATCGTGGCTCTGATTACCGGTGGCACATTTGCTTCGGTGCCGGCACTTGCATTCCTTGACCACCCATTCTTCCTTGGTCCGGTCAATGGCATAGTCGTGTCCATCGTGCTGTATGTGGCCGTGTGCAAGCTGATGAAGCTGCCGAGCTTCGACGGTCCCATTCTGTTGACGCGGAAGGGGGCATGGTTACCGAGTCAGAAAACGTTTTCACATTGATGGCAGCGGATGCTAAAAAAGTGGTCATTTGGAACCTGCGTGTCAAGGATGGCAGCAGAAATTAGGCAAAGGAAATCACATAGTTTAATAATTTTTTTGTCAACATATGTTGAGCAAGTGCTGAAACCGTGTGTGATGATGGCTAAGAAACGGTGGAATTACAGCGAAATACGTACTTCTGTGGCATGTGCTCAGTGTGTGATGAAACGCGGCGTTCAATCAGGCGAAACGGCGATGAAAATTTCACGAGCGCCGATTTGCTCAATGCAAACGAAAGCCATAATCTCGTATTTAGGTTTGTGGATAACTGAAGTCGACGTTCCCCAATGACGCGGAAAGTTCACCGCCGAAGGGGTGAGAACGGGGATGATGACATTCAGTACATAGAGCTATTTGAGGAGCATGAAACGATGAGGCATCAGGTGGAACGGCTGAAGCACGTAGCGCTGAAACGAGGGATAAAACCGGCCCGTGCACTCACCGCAACCCTCGTCGCCGTCGGCATGATGGCCACGGCCGCCATCTCCTTCGTCCTGCCCCCCCCACCAGTGCCAATGCGGATTCAGGCAAGCCCGATGGCAGCCTTTGCACGCCTCAGACCATTGATTTGGGGGACGATACAAGTAAATCCACGGTCGATTCCGGTGTGACCACTTATGTTGGCGGCAATATGTACGTGGGCGCCAACGCAGGAAACTATTCCGAACTGAATAAAAATCAGGGGCCTGATAAATCATATGCCGTGGAAGCCGAAGGCCTGACGCTTGTCAACGGCAAGCTCGCCATCAACTCCGCGAAGCAAAGCTGGAGTAGCAGGGGCTTCCGTTTTGGCGTGGTCGGCTTCGGTGGTCAGTACCGTCCGAAAAGCGGTAGCGATGTGTTGGTCGTCGGCGGCAATAGCACGCTGACGATGAAAGATAACAACTATAACGGTGTTCAAGACGTATCCGCTCTCGGTGGTTGGGTGAATGGCAGCACCGCGCGTGGTTTCGTGAATGTTGATACGGAGAGCCAGTACTACAAAGCCAAGATTAAGGGCAATAGCAGTATCGCCATCAATAACCTTAACGGCCAAAACTATTCTCGATCCGTTTATGACGCAGGCAAGAGCGCAGAGGACACGGGCAACGTCACTTATAATGACAGTGTTTCACTGGGCAGCGTCAGTGTTAATGGTGAAACCAAGGATTATTCGAAGTTCCTCACGGAAAACGTCCAGGGTGTGTCCAGCAAACTCCTGAAGGTCAAGGCGACTGGAACGGTTACTGCAGGCACTGCGTCTGCTGGCACCTATTCGCGTTACCACTACCGCTACGGCGTTCCCGGCTATGGAGAGAATACGAAGTATGATTTCAACTTCGTTGAGGGCGCTCCTGACGCAAACCAGCAGAAGGAAAAGCTGATTACCTTCACTGGTACGCAGAACCCATCCCTTGAGGTGTTCGATGTTAATGCCTCAATGTTGGATTCTGAAGGCTACAGTGGTATCTCTTTCGCCTTTACGAACATCTCTGATACGGCATCAGTGGTTATCAATGTCGAGGGTCAAAATCCGATCACGTTCAATAATGGTTGGCGCTTCTGGTGGAACGGTCAGGAAATCTCCAACGGTTATGTGACGACTGACGTGAATGGTGCAGTCACCAAAGAGATGCGAGACTCATACAGCAAGGCCGCGCAGAAGATCATGTGGAACTTCGCCGAAACTCCCAAGCTCACTATCAAGGGCGGGCAAGCACTTAACGGGGATTATCATAAGCGGGGTTACCCGACGGATTCCACCAAGATCCTGACCTCCCGGGATGACCCCGCCGCAGCCATGCTCGGCAGCATTATGGTGCTGAACGGCAGCTTCGAAAGCCACGTAACCACCAATGGTCGTGTGTATGTCGGCGGCGACTTCTCCATGTACAACCCGAACAACATCGGCGTGGATATGGGCGAAGGCGCGACCTCCTCCGTGATTGATATGGATCAAGAACGCCACAACCTTCCCTGGAACGGTCAGCTGACATCCTCCTGTTCCGCGATTCAGTGGTCCAAGGTCGACGCTGATGGCAAGGTGTTGGGTGGCACCACCTGGTCGGTGTACGGTAAGGAAGACAATGCTGTTACTGCGGCTACCCCGCTTACCACCATCACCGATAACGGTTGGAACGATGGCGATGAGGATGATGGCAAGTTCTCGCTTGCTGGTCTTGCTCCCAATGCCACGTATTACATCAAGGAAACGTCGACCGGCAGCTATGATTATGAGCTGAACGAAAACATCTATCAAATCAATACTGGTAACGAAGACACTTCATCCGCAACCGTCACCGCCGTCTATAGCAAGCAAGGTAACGAAGTGACTGATGCTTCGGTGAAGCTTCTGATGAATGGCAAGATCGTCAACAAGAAGAGGGGCGCTTCCCTCGAATGGTCCAAGGTCGATTCCGACGATACGGATACAAGGCTTGCCGGGTCCATGTGGAACCTGACCAAGTACACCGATGAGGAGCGTGCGGATGTTGAATCTGGTTGGCCGAAGAGCATTCATGACACCACGGTCGCGGTGACAGGCGTCAGCATTGTCGGTTCGGATGGCGCGGCATACACCGATGGCCAGGATCTGGGTAATAAGGCGGTCAACAACGTATTCACGCTGTCCGCCACCGTCACTCCGAGCGGGGCTCCGTCCGGCGTGGTGTGGACCTCGTCGAACGATTACTATGCCACTGTTGACGCCGGTAGTGGCATCGTGACACCGAAGTCCAACAGCGGCAATGATTACGTCACTATTACGGCATGCTCGACATCAAATGCCGGTGTCTGCTCGTCCGTGAAGTTCAAGGTGACCGGTGCCACCGCAGCCAAGGTGACGGTTTCCCCCAGCGCTGCGACGGTGGTTGAAGGTAAGACCACGCAGCTTACGGCGACCGTCAACCCCCAGCAGAATGTGACTTGGTCGTCCAATAATGAACTGGTCGCCAAGGTTGGCCAGAACGGTTTGGTGACCGGTGTTTCCGCTGGTACTGCCACCATTACGGCAAGCACCGCGGATGGCGCATCTGCTTCCGCTGAAATTACCGTGACATCGGCGCAGAAGTATCTCATCCTGTACTTTGATTCGAATAATCAGGGAAAGTGGTACGCCAACGACGTGCAGGTGCACTACCGCTTGAACAGTGGCACTTGGACCGATCAGAAGATGACTCAGATGAGCGGTTCCTGCGGCCAGTATGCGTATGCGCGGATTCCTATGGACAAGATCAGCGTGGACAGCCAGTTCGGCTTCCAGCATCTGGACGGTAGTGATTGGTACGGCCCGGGCAATGCGAATGTTCCGAAGAGCGACGGCAACTTCAAGTTCACCAGTGGAACCACACTCCCTGAGAACGTGACCATTTCCGCAGGCCCTAGCTACAGCACCACCGCTCCGAACGGTTGCGCCGTGTCCGCCAGCACGCGGTCGGCCAAGTCCGCTAAGGCGGTTCGCAAGGCTGCGAAGACTGCCACGCAGGCGAGTGGAACCAGTCGTGCGGCCAACGCCGCTCAGGATGAGTTGAAGGATGAAGACACCGATCCGGGTGCGTTCCGCATCAGCAATCTTGCGGACGGCTACTACGTTCTGAAAGAAACCGGCGAGCCGAACGGCTTCGATGTCGGCGGCGAGTACAAGATCACCATCAAGAACGGTCAGGCTACGTGGGATCCCGCCAAGGCCGGCAACAAGCTGCCGAACACCCGCAAGACCGGCATGGTCACGTGGAACAAGGTCGATAAGACTGATGGCACCAAGCTGTTGGACGGTTCCGAATGGAAGCTGACCTGGACGAAGAGCTTCTCCTGGGTGAGCGGCAAGGCCTCGTACACGGACGCGAACAATGAACTCGCAACCATCAAGGATTGCGTGGACTCTTCCGCAACGCAGTGCGCCGCTTCCGCCAATGCCTATGCGGACATCGATGGTGAGGCCGGCCGGTTCAAGCTTCAGGGACTGGCATGGGGTGAGTACCAGCTTGTCGAAACCAAGGCTCCTGACGGATACGATCTGGACAGCACGCCGCACACGTTCCGCATTGGTCCCGCCGAAGGCTCCGATGTGACCGGTGAATGGTACACGTCCAGCGGTTTCAACGCGAACGCCACCGGCGTATACGACGCGAATACGGCATTCACCGTTGACGGTGGATCTATTACCAACACCCCTGGCGTTGTCCTGCCTGGCACGGGCGGCGAAGGGCTGAACAAGATGTACACTGCGGGATTCCTCGCAGTGGCGATTGCCGCGGCCGGTCTGGCCTTGAGCCTCAGGAGGCGGCAATGATGGAAACGTCTAGGAGAAGGGGGACCGGCCCATAACGTAGCGAACTCGCTGCCCTCTAGGCAATAACTGAATATGAACAACCCAAGTTTTAACAAAACAAGAAAGAAAGGGAGAACAATGAACAAGGTTCTCAAAGGCCTCGTAGCTGTGGCAGCCACCGCAGCGATGGCCGTCGCCGGTTTCGCCGGCGCCTCCACCGCCATGGCGGCAGATCCAACTGGTGGTATCAAAGTCGCTGACGGAGATACCCACACCTATTCCGTCTACCAGATTTTCACAGGTACGTACGGTACGGATGGTTCTCTTGGCAACGTTACAGCTGGCCAGAACTTCAAGGCCAAGAACGCAGCCGGTACTGATGGTGCTGACCTGACAGCCGCTAAAGCTGCCGAGACTGTGGCTGGACTTGATAGCAATGCTTCCGATTCGACGAAGCTTGAAACTATCAAAAAGTTCATTGATATGACTAAAATTGCGTACGGTACAGTATCGGCCGGCAAGCCGCTGAGCAACGTTCCGGCTGGCTATTACCTCGCCAAGGACCAGAAAAATGTAACCGGTAATGATGCAGCTACTCTGTACATCGTTCAGGTTGTCGGTAACCAGGCAGTGACCATCACCCGTAAGGCCGATAAGCCGACCTTCCAGAAGAAGGTCAAGGACAAGAATGATACTGATGGAACGACGACTGATTGGCAGGATTCCGCCGATTACGATGTGAACGACCATGTTCCGTTCCAATTGACTGCAACTCTGCCGACGGATACCAAAGATTTCGCGGCGTACAAGACCTATAAGCTGGTCTTTACTGATAACCAGTCTAAAGGTCTAACTTATGATGATGAGAATGCGGGATCCTCTGTCTCTTCCTTCACCGTTAAGTACGTTTCGAAGGATGGGACAAAGACCGCGACTCTTGATAGCAGCGCATATACCAAGGTAGTGACTCAGGCCACGGAAAAGGCAGACGGTTCTTTTACCATTACTATTAATGATGTCAAGAGCCTTGCTCTCAAGGATTCCAACAAAGCTGATGTTACTGTCGCTGCAGGCGGCAAGTTTATTGTTGAATACACTTCCACGCTGAACGATAAGGCTGTGATTGGTTCCACCGGCAACCCGAACGAGGCGAAGCTCCAGTACTCCAACAACCCGAACTACACTGGTACAGGCGCGAATTCTCCGACCGGCGAGACTCCGAAGGATAAAGTCATTGTCTTCACCTACCAGCTCAATGTCAACAAGACCTTCGATCAGGGGACTCCGGCTGATAACGATCTGCCGAAGTTCAAGCTGTACAAGAAGACCCATGGTGTTTCCGAAAATAACGGTTATGTACAGGTCGGTTCGGAAATTGAAGTGGCTAAGACCTCTGATAATAAGTACATTGCCTCCTTCCCGCGTATTGATGATGGCGACTACAAGCTCGTGGAATCTTATACTCCGGCCGGCTATAACACGGCTGCCGACACGCTGTTCACTGTGACCGCTGAGCATGATGTTTCGTCTGACGATCCGAAGCTGACTTCTTTGAAGATTAATCAGACTGACGGTGATAAGACGAATGGTACCGTTCAGGCCGACGTCGTGAACAAGAAGGGCTCCTTCCTCCCGTCCACCGGCGGCATGGGCACCACGATTCTGTATGTTGCTGGCGCTGCCATCGTCCTGGTGGCTGCCTTCGGCATCGCCTTCGCTGTCCGTCGTCGCAACGCTCGCTGAGCGTAGCCACGGCCAGCCAAGAAAATAGACGTGGGTCAAGCGCGATGCTTCAATAGTGGTCGTTCAATGGGTGAAGATTTGGGCCTGCTATTGCGGCATCCGCTTGATTCCACCCCACGGCAAAGCCAAAATAACTTAACATGCACATGACCCGGATCCGGCTACGCACCGGATCCGGCCGTCAGTGCCCAACCGCACCAAACTACACACAACACACGTTGTACCCGCCTATCAAGGCATCACAGCGCACGTTGTGCCCAACCACGTCGCCCAACACAACATATGTTGAGCCGTGTGCCCTGAACTTGTCCTTATGTTACGAATGGCCAGCAAACGCGCCGAACACGGTTGCCAGCTGTCCGCATCCTAAGGACCCTGACCAGGAAAACTAGGGAACTTCCGACGAGGGGAAAGAAATGACAAGCCACAACGAGAGGACAGAGATGAACAACAGAACGGCAAAACACCGCATCATCATGGCGTTGTGCTGCATGTTCGCACTCATGCTCGCAACCATCGGCTTGAGCGCACCCGCCGCCACCGCCGCCACGGCATCCGGCACCACTGCGGAAGGCAGCCTCACCGTCACCTACCAATACCAGAAAGCCGCGCTCAACAACGCCGACATCAGCCTGTACCGTCTGGCCGACTGGTCCGCCAAAGGCGGCTACACTCCCGCAGGCGACTTCGCCGATCACGGCAAATACCCGGTCGACTGGGATATTCTCAACGCCGACCAGCAGACCCTGCGCGATTTCGCCAACACCATGGCCGGATACATCGCAGTGAACAAGCCCACCGCGGAAAGCACCCTCAAAACCGATAGCGCCGGCGTTGCCACCTTTAACCAACTGAAGGACGGCCTCTACCTCGCGGTCGTCGCCCCCTACCAGGGCAACGTGCTCACCTGCCAGACCGCCGCCATGCTCGTCGCCCTGCCGAACGTGCACAAGAATGTCGACGACCAGCGCGCCCTCAGCATCGAACCGAAAGCCGACTGCGCAGTGCCGCCCACCACCACCATCAGCGTGAACAAGGTGTGGAAAGACAAGGATCAGTCCAAGCGCCCCGAAAGCGTGACAATGAACCTGCTGCAAGACGGCAAGATCTACGATTCCATCATGCTCAACAACGCCAACGACTGGAAATACACGTGGAAGGACTTGCAAACCAAGCACGAATACACCGTGGTCGAAGCGAACGTGCCGGGCAACTACACCGCGCTCGTCGACCGTGAAAACAACGATTACACGGTAACCAACACCGCCAAGACCGAATCGGCGAAAACCGGTGCGAGCGTTGCCATCATCGCCGTGATCGTAGTCGTACTGGCCGCCGCCGGCATCGCAATCGCCGTAATCGTGCGCAAGAAGAACAC
>JAIJJM010000848.1 GCA_022728415.1 Collinsella sp.
CATAATCAGAACTCCGGGTTGTCTCGTAGTCGTTTTTGCACGTCCCCGCGCATCTGCTCGATCACATCGACCCGAAGTCCGGTAGCCAAGCGAATCTCCTCTGCCGGACGGTTCGAGTCTTCAATGAGCAGTTGCCATGCTTTACTTTTCGCTTTGCTCAACATGAGCCCCCTTCTCCAAATTAGAGCTGATACGCACCCGATAGTCGGTGATGCTCCAAGTCAGATGGTTCAACTGCCAGACGGTGAGTCCAAGAAAAACCAGCAGACAAAACGCTTGAACAATGGCCATCATCGTATTCTTTGACGTGATGCCCACCGCGAGGGAGAACGAGCAAAACACGTCCCACCCCAAATACCGGTACACGGACCATAATCCGGGTTTGCTGCCGTCACGTCGTTCGTAAACCGTGACCATATCCTTGTCACTCATTTCGATTCCTTCTTCTGCTCCTGTTCACGCCACCCCATACGCCTTGCAATGGGTAGCCGCTGATTCTGTCGTGTTGCGCCGCGTACCGTGCGCATTCGCATATCGCCGGACATTGGGCGCAGGCCTTGAGCGCCAATCGTTCCTCGCTGGACGTGGTTGGGAAGAACAGGTCAGGGTCCATGTCACGGCACGCGGCCTTGTCACGCCAGCCGCTCAATTCAATTCCTTCTTCGCGTTTTGAGACTACTTACGCTCATGATTCCTCCTTGAGCGTGGTGACATATGCGATGGCCTTGCGTTCACGCTTCGCATACTTTTCGCATTTGCGCTTGAGACGTTTGAGGCTCATGGCGTACAGGAAGTCTCTGAAGTTGCCGTCTTCGCAGATTTTGGCTTGATAACGGCCGTAGTCGCTTCCCGCGCTGATATGCGCGACCAAATGGTCTGTAAGCTGAATCTCGTTCATGCGTTCTCCTTTCGATATGGGTTTGGCGTGTATTCGGGCGATTCCTCGCCGGGCATGGGATTCATGTTCTTGACGGCTTGGATATACCCTTCTTCCCATGCTTTTTCGGCTGTCTGCCGGTCATGCTCCTTGAGCCATGCTTGATAGGCGGCTCGGCCTTCCTCGATGGTTGACTGGCCTGTACCGAAGCAACTCAATTCGACGGCGGATTGGACCAAATCGTCATACACTCGTGGTTTCATTCCTCCACCTCGGTTTCCTCGCCGTACTCGCCGTAGAGTTGGTCTGCCGCATCCTTGGTCGTGTAGAGGCATTTCGCGGGAGCGTGTTCGTAGTCGTAGATGGCGGCTGCGA
>JAIJJM010000849.1 GCA_022728415.1 Collinsella sp.
GCCATCAAAAACACCGCCGTCTCATCGGGACGCGGCACACGAGGAGCCTCAGAGGCGATCGGCATCACACTGGCGCTCGATTGAGCGGCGGCCAAAAAGACAGCCGTCTCATCGGGACGAGCCGAAGAAAGAACCGTACGGGGAAGCGCCGTGCCGGCACCGGCGGCACGCAAGTACACGGCCGTTTCGCCCGGGTCAGCGGCAGCGGACCAAGCGTTTCGAATCTCGTCATCGAACGAAGCGGCCTCGGGCGCGGGAGCCTGAGGAGCCGACCCTTTTGCAAAGTGAGCTCCGGACTTTGATTCATCCTGCGGCATCGCTCAGTCCTCTCTCGTGATCGGGGCAACCGTCGCCCCGCAAAATGCAACTAAGTCATCGGGAGCAAGCTCAAGCTGATAGCCGCGCTTGCCGCCCGAGATAAAAATGGTATCCCAAAGGACGCATGTCTCATCGATCAGCGTCCGGAAGCGTTTTTTCATACCGACCGGGCTGCAACCGCCGCGGACATACCCCGTCGCGGCAAGCAAATCTTTGACATGCATCATGGTCAGCGACTTTTCGCCTGCGGCGCGCGCGGCGGCCTTGAGGTCGAGCTCGTCGGCAACAGGAATGCAGCACACGACATGGTCGTTGGACGGCGTCGTGCAGACCAGGGTCTTAAATCCCTGACCGGGCTCCTCGCCAAGCTGCTCGGAAATCGCGACGCCCAGACCTGAGGATTCATCGCCATCGTCTTCGTACGTATGGAGAACATAGGAGATGCCGGCGCTTTCCAGCTCGCGCATCGCATTGGTTTTTGACGTCTTAACAGCCTTTGCCATGGCACATCCTTTCCCTCGCAGAGCGACGCAACGATAAAGTATAGGGCCAATTCCGCCGCATATGCCATCTCGACACACAGAAGCGCCACCGAATCAGAAGGAATCGGTGGCGCGTCGGTACTGCAACGTATCTTTACTGCGCGTCGAGCTGCGCCTGACGCTCCCGGTCACGCTTGAGCAGCGGCGCCAAGAACTTGCCCGTGTAGCTCTGCGAACATGCCGCGACTTGCTCCGGCGTGCCTGAGACCACGACGGTTCCGCCGCCATTGCCACCCTCGGGGCCCATATCGATCAAGTAATCGGCGCTTTTGATAACATCGAGGTTATGTTCGATAACGATGATCGTGTTGCCTTTATCCACCAACTTGTTCAATACCCCCAGCAAGACCCGGATATCCTCGAAGTGCAGACCGGTGGTAGGTTCATCCA
>JAIJJM010000850.1 GCA_022728415.1 Collinsella sp.
ATTTTCAGGGATACGGCACATTGCTATTAATATTTTGACGAATGATAAGGTATTCAAGGCAGGGTTAAGACGTAAGATGCGAAAAGCAGCCATGGACAGGAACTATCTGGCGTCAGTCCTTGCGGGGAGCGGGCTTTCGTAATCTTGCCCTGGGTAGGAGGCCCTCCAGGGATGTTAGTCGGTGCGGCAGTTGGAGCGGTGGTTATTGGTGGTGGTATAGTAATATACAACAATCGCGAGGCTGTTGGGGATGCGATTGAGAAAAGTATGGAGATGCGGGGTGAAGCCGAATTATTAAATGCACAAAGTCAAATGGAATTCTGGCGAGATCCCTATGGTGCTTTTTCCAGCGTGTTTGGAAATGATGATTCATCAAAAGAGAATCCAAATGTCGGGAAGGATTTGACGGATGAAGAGAAGAACTGTTTGGGCAGTGGCAGTACAGGAGGTTCGGGAGGGTGGGAGCCAGATGAGGATGGCGAAATAAGAAATACCTACAGGTCTATTAAGGATGCTCCTCAGTATCCCAGAGGGTTTAGGAATGTCCAAAATGGCACTACAAGGAATGTTGTAAAGGATCAGCAGTTATTGAAACAATTACGTAAAGTAGATTCAGGAAAATAGAGTAAAGTTTATAAAGATGGATTTGATGCGTCAGGTCGAAAAGTGTCCATTCACTATTTTGAAAGTCAGAGTGGTCGAGTATTTAATGTAAAAGTAAAACCTTATTGGAGTAATTTATAATGAGAATTGATTATAGTATTAGCAATGAACACGCAGAGAAATTTATCAGTCTTTTAGTGTTGGGTGTTTTATATTCTATTGAAAAAAAGCAATATCTATAGATGAGGCAGAAGGTTTTATATTTAAGCCATCTACGTCAAAAACATTGAATGCTGCATCGCACTCTAAAAACTTAATTGACATTATAGATTCTGGTTGTGAGCTTGAAGATATATCTAGCATCATTCCTGAAAATTTATCAGGTAATATTGATAAATTAATTAACCAGACGCTGGATTTTATTCGAGGTGCTCCTGATTTTGGCGGTGCAGTCGATAAGGAAATTATTTTAGTCAAATAAAAATATATCGTTAATATATGTTGGTGATGTTTTGTTGAGGGCTTTTTTATTGTTAGTGGTATAAATATAAGGGAGTGAGAATGAGCGGAAAACCGGCGGCGCGGCAGGGCGACATGACCCGCAAGGGACTGGATATTGTGCAGGGTTCAGCAGGGGTGCTGATAGG
>JAIJJM010000851.1 GCA_022728415.1 Collinsella sp.
AATCTTGTCGATGCCGTCACGTTCGATGTCGAGCAGTGCTTGAACCGCCAGCAGCTCCAGACCAAGCGCGTCCACACCGGGGTCACACATCATGTTCATAGTGACAAGCGGACGTTCGTCGAGCATGCCGAGGGTATCGGCCACATCGAGCATCCTTCCCGTAGGGAACACCTGGATATCCCAGCGATCCGCCCCGCGCTTTCGATTGGATGACGGATTGGCATACCCCGGCATACCAAAGCAGAGCCCTTGCAACAGCAGGTGGTATGGCAACGGCGAATCCATCTCGACTGCGCCGATTCCCGCATCTCCCAGGATGCGGTCTAGTGCCTGTCTCACCGCATCCTCGTTCCCGCGACACAACCCGTCACGAAACGCATCGACGTCCCGCACATCCTCGGCGGCGCACTCAAACCATTCAATAATCACGAGACGCAACGCCTGACGAAGCTCGCCATTGGGCAGACGCAAAGCACGGGAGCGAGCGCTGTTTCCCGACTCCTCAACCATATCCGTCGTGAGGAAGCCGGACAGGTATAACGCGGTCCAAATATCATCGACGCAAGCGTCATTCGACTCGACGGCGCCCAGACAAAGCGGAGCCTCAACGAATCCATGCGGTTCAAGTAAATCGAACAGAGTCGAAAGCCTCTCGAGATTCCAATCGCCAACCGCCCTGCTCAGACTATCAGCGTATCCATACAAATCGGCCCGCACCGGCGGTGTGCAACCGCGGTTCAAGAAATCGATCACGCGCGCCGGACTCGAGCAATAGGTCCTGCCAAACCGATACCCCTCGAGCCATTCACGCGCATCATCCAGGTATTCTTCGCGTCCAGCATGGCCTAGTAAAGTCTGAACCTCGTCATCTGAAAAGCCATACCACCGGTCGCACCATCCCGAAAGCGGCGTCGACATACAGTACGAACACCCGCGCAAAGAAAGTGCCGCTTCGGCAGGACCGGGACGCTCCCCCATCAGACACGTCAACCGTAGCGAATGGCCCGCAGCGGCGATGGCATCAAACAGTACGCGCTCGAGCAACTCTGCCGGACAGGAGCCAGAAGCGTCCCTCATAGCAAAACGACTCAACAACGCCGCGTCGTATCCATCAACGAGCAGCACAACCTGTTCATCGCAAGCCATCTCCAGCATCTCAATGAGAGTGCCGAGCACCGAGTTGACCTCGTCCGCGCTCGCTACACCACGCGCAACGCGCTCGATGTGGCGCATCTTATCTCGCGGTAAA
>JAIJJM010000852.1 GCA_022728415.1 Collinsella sp.
GCCACTGTTGATGTGGTGCGTAACGACGCTATCGACCCAGCCGCGCCGGGTGTACTGGACGGTTACGATGGCGTGCTGATTTCTCCCGGCCCTGGCGCTCCGGCCGAATCCGGTGCCAGTGAGGATATGATTCGCCTGTGCGCGGCCAGCGGCGTGCCGATGTTTGGTGTGTGCCTGGGCTTGCAGGCGCTCGCCGAGGTGTATGGCTGCACTGTGGGCCATGCGCCCACCATCATGCATGGCAAGACCAGCTTGGTGGAACATATCGATGACGAGATTTTCGAGGGCGTGGCCAACCCCATGACCGCCACCCGCTACCATTCGTTGGCCGTCGAGCCCGATTCGGTGCCGGATACGCTGGTGGTCACCGCGTGGACGCAGGGCGACCACATTATTCAGGGCATCAAGGTCAAGGGCAAGCCGATGTACGCCGTGCAATTCCATCCCGAATCCGTGATGACCCAGGACGGCTACCGTCTGCTGGCCAACTGGCTTAAGGTCTGCGGCCAAGACAACGCCGTGGCCAAGTCCGCCGGCCTTCAGCCCAAGGTTACGAAGTAGCTTTTCCGCGCGCGGCGACGCTTTCCCGGGAATGTTGCGCTGGGATAGCTCTTTATACAGCAAAGGGGAGGGGTGCAGAAGCCCCTCCCCTTTGCGTTGTGTGATTGCGTTGCGTGTTTACGTTGCGCATGTGTTGCGCTATGTGCGTTGCGTATGCGCAACACACACGCCCGGCGCTCACTCACTCACGGGTTCCGCCCCCCGTTGCCGTTGTTGGCACCGTTGCCGTTGCCACCGTCTCCGGTACCGGTGTCGCCTCCGGTGCTGCCGGCCTTCGTGGTAATGGTGACGGTCGATCCCGCATCTACTTGGCTGCCAGCGCCAGGATTGATGCTGACTACCACAGCGGTGCTGTCGGTTGGGCCACTGGCCTGAGCCTTGAGGCCCACGGCCTTGAGCATAAGTTCGGCGGTGGCGTAGTCAGTGCCAGCGGTGATATTCGGTACAGCGACCTTTTCCTTGCCCGTGGACACCCAGATGGTGATGGACCCGCCCTGCGCGATGGAAGAGCCCGAATCGGGGCTTACGCGGGTAATCAGACCGGCCTCCACCGTATCGGAGCTTTCCTGCTCCACGGTGAAGCTGAACTTGCCCTCATACTGCTGTAGCACGCTGTCCTTCGACTGACCGACCAAATTGCTCGGTACGGTGGTCATGCCGGAAGAAACATATATGGTGATGGTGGTGC
>JAIJJM010000853.1 GCA_022728415.1 Collinsella sp.
CATCACAACCATCCGGCCGTACATGAGCCTACCGCAAGCCGGCTACCCGAAACTAGAATCGGCTCCGATCCAGGTCAGGATCTCGCCGACCTTGATCCGATGTCGCGTTCCTTGAACGTCTGTCGCTCATAGGTCAGGTCGATGCCGTTCTCCTTGCGCTCCACGCGCACGGGGAACGATCCCGGGGATGTGTCGCCGTGCGCGACCACCGTGTCATACTTCAGAGCCCGCGGGCGTTGATCGTGCGTGTGTTCCAACGTCCTTCGAGGAACGCCTCTCAAGTGAAATTGCAGGCGAATACGTCGCTCTCGCCGCGCACCGGTGTGACCCGGACGTAGAGATCGGCGATCATGCGTTTAAGCAGGTTGCCGTTCGGGTCTTCGGGATTGAGCGGGCGGAACATCACGTGGTGGAACCGCTTCCACGACGAGCGGATGTACTCCTCCGGCACATGGTCGGCGCGCGGCCGGGCCTCGTTGCGGCGCAGCAGCTCGTCCAGGGGCACGTCGAAATCCTCCGTCCGCCAGATTGCCCCGTGCCGTGTGGCGAGCCGCGCCAGCTCATTCGCATACTCCGGGTTCGCATGCTGCGCGTCGGCGACCACATCCCAGCCGGCGTCGAGCGAGATCACGCAATGCGGCCACGTGCCGGCGGGGTCGGACGCCCAGTTCTGCGCCCATGTCGACTTGCCGGAGCCCGGCAGTCCGCGCAGAATTGACGTTGAGCGATTCCGGCCGCGCACCCGCGGGAGACAGCTGATGCGTGTGACCGTACAGCAGCTTGCGTCCGTCGAACGGCAGCGCCTGATCGTGGAATCGGACCGCGTCATCAGGCCATCCGTACGCGAGGTCTTCGCGATATGGGAAGTGCGACAGGTTGACCGTTCCAAGTCCTTCCAGTTCAACGGTGCCGTTCGGTTCGATGCTCTCGAACAGGTTCAGCGCCGGCTTGTTGTCCATCCACCAGTCATCATGGTTGCCGATGACCGCGTGCAGATGACGGCAACGCAGCTGCCGCAGGCAATCCTTATGGGCATATAAACACCACCCTCAGTCTCGCTACGCTCGACAGCTCCCGCCAGCGGGAGCGGGTTCTATACGAAAAGCCCCGCCGGGCTCGATCGAGCCGATGGGCGGGGCTTCACGTAGGACTGGACTGCGCTCAGCAGACCTTCCACATCCAGTTGTGCGGGTCCTCGACTTCGCCGAGCTGGATGCCGAGCAGCTCGTCGCGCAGTTCGCAGGTGA
>JAIJJM010000854.1 GCA_022728415.1 Collinsella sp.
AAGGGATTGTTCAGCCATAAGATCTTAATCCAGGCTCCGGGTTACCGGTATGAACAGAGCAATCCAGAGCAGCAACCGCTGTGGCATTACGACAGCGCGCCAGCCAAACGCCAGCCGCAAACCCTGACCTTTATCCCGTGGTTTAGCTGGGCCAACCGGGGTGAAGGCGAAATGCGGATCTGGGTGAATGAGGAAACCAGCGCATGATGCGACGCTTAACGCGTCTTATCAGTATCAACATATCGGTGCGGTTGCCCGCCAACCATCGAAACGCGAGATTAAACGCCCGGCAATACACGCCGGGCAGCTTCCGCCAGAAACGCACTTCTGTTGGCATAGTCTGGGTTATTGCGCACGTAGGTATCAATCTTGTTCAGTAATCTTTTTGGCATCGTAATATTGATACGTTCAGCCCGACCTTCGAACTGATTCATATTGATATCCACCAGCAACCATTGCCCGCCAATAAAGTCCTGCGCACGCTGGACCAGATGTGTTTCCACAGAGCCTGGAAGCGGCAACTCTTCATTCATCTCGCATAAGGTTTCGAAGTGCGCGACCAGTGCACTTCGCGCATCCTGGAAAGCGTAGTCCAGCGTATCACCAGCAAAATAACAGCCTGGAACATCAGGGAAAAAACCGCTGGCGCTGCCGTCAGGATCACTGTGGATATAGGCGGGATAAAACATATTGCCTCCTGAAATTTTAAAATGTTAAACCAGCCTGACGCCCAATTTGCGCCAGCGTACCGGGCTTAATATCTTTTTTAGGGTGCGGAACCGTCACCAGACCCGGATGAACAGGGTGGCGGAACTGATGACGACTGCCACGGGTTCGAATATGTTCCCAGCCATGCTGCTTCAGGATGGCGATCACGTCTGCACTTTTCACATCCCTGCCCTTCCATGATTATACACACGATACACACACAATTAGCGATAACAATCACGATAGCGCGATTTATATGGGCCGTCAGGGGGATAAAGTTGACTCGCTCGGAAGGAGAATAACGGTGTGCAGTAACTTGTTGAAAAGATGCGAGGATGCTCGTAATTAAGTTCAATCAATATTCAGTCATTCAAGACGTAGACATTTGAATTGGTAAAACGCGCAAACGTCGCATCAGGCAATGAATACCCGATGCGACCAGCTTTTCACATCAGAACAGCCCCAACGGTTTATCCGAGTAGCTCACCAGCAGGCACTTGGTTTGCTGGTAATGCTCCAGCATCATCTTGTGGGTTTC
>JAIJJM010000855.1 GCA_022728415.1 Collinsella sp.
CTGGTGTCGTGTGCAGGAAAATCATTACCCCGTTTCTGGCCCGGGGATTTTTTCCCGGTATTCTACGCCTGTCATCTGGCTGTGCTGGGCGTTCTGGCGTTGTGACTGGTATGATACTGACGCTGATTCTGATTATTAATAAACAACATAACACAGGATATTTATGAAAATTACGGATCACAAACTCTCTGAAGGTATTGCCCTGACATTTCGTGTTCCTGAAGGAAATATAAAACATCCTTTGATTATCTTATGCCATGGGTTTTGCGGTATCAGGAATGTTCTGCTCCCTTGCTTTGCGAATGCCTTCACAGAAGCAGGATTCGCAACGATTACTTTTGATTATCGAGGATTCGGTGAGAGTGATGGAGAACGAGGGCGTCTGGTTCCTGCAATGCAGACCGAAGATATTATTTCAGTTATCAATTGGGCAGAAAAGCAGGAATGTATTGATAATCAGCGTATTGGGTTATGGGGAACATCGCTGGGAGGGGGGCATGTCTTCAGTGCAGCTGCGCAGGACCAACGCGTAAAATGTATTGTCAGCCAGCTGGCTTTTGCTGACGGTGATGTTCTGGTTACCGGAGAGATGAATGAATCGGAGAGAGCGTCTTTTCTGTCCACGCTGAATAAAATGGCAGAAAAGAAGAAAAACACCGGGAAAGAGATGTTTGTGGGGGTTACACGGGTACTAAGTGATGATGAATCGAAGGTATTCTTCGAGAAAATCAAAGCCCGGCATCCCGAAATGGATATAAAAATACCTTTCCTTACGGTCATGGAAACGTTGCAATATAAACCGGCAGAGAGTGCAGCCAGCGTCCAGTGCCCAGTTTTGGTTGTTATTGCCGGCCAGGATAGCGTTAATCCACCGGAACAGGGAAGAGCATTATATGATGCTGTTGCTTCTGGTACTAAGGAATTATACGAGGAAGCTGATGCATGCCATTATGATATTTATGAAGGCGCGTTTTTTGAACGTGTAGTAGCTGTGCAGACACAATGGTTTAAACAATATCTTTAATTGTCAGTATTTATACGTTAAAGGTCGTTGAAATTAACTTCCTGTTACGATGAGTTGTTTCAACGGCCTGCAGGGCATATTTTCACGAAGGTCAGAGTAAGCATGGCAGAGCAAAAACGACCGGTACTGACACTGAAGCGGAAAACGGAAGGGGAGACGCCTGTCCGCAGCCGGAAAACCATCATCAATGTCACCACGCCACCAAAGTGGAAGGTGAAAA
>JAIJJM010000856.1 GCA_022728415.1 Collinsella sp.
TCCCTTGACTATAGCGCTGAATCACTGCCTACCCCCGTTCCAGACGGTTTCATGATACTCGCCAAGTGACCATAATTGCGGATGTAACAGTTGATTGTGATAGATCTCATAGTTTTCTTATGTCGATGGTATTTCGGCCGTTGCGGGCATTATTGGGGTGGTGTCCACCCTGGTGACCAGATACTTGGCATAGCAGCATGGTGTATCCCGACCAAGCCATAATGTGCAGCTTTGTGACCTCCGAGCGTGGCAGGGTTGTTAGCCTTGACTCGCCCCCATGCTTCGGCGGGCAGATCATACCGCTGCGGAAGCCCAGGACCATCAACCGTATCGGTATCGACCTCAATCTTCGGCCACGTCGTATCGAGCAGTTGGCTGTCGTCGAAGGGCTACGGCCGTTTCCCAAAGTCTCTTTCGCTAGAGGAATGAGTCAGCAAAGCTAGCGGATTCCACCGTGCGGAGCGGCCAAAGGCCACCAATTCATTGTTTTCCCCTGTGGCCGTTCGCCTAATCGAATGATAGCGTGGCCGCGGACCGCGCCGCGTTGGTATAGGTATCGGATGGAACGGCCATGAAAAACAAAATATAAAAGGTGCTCCAGCTATGACCGTAAACGGTCGTTTTCGGTTCTTTTTGAGGCTTCTGCTGTTTTCGTGGGTTAGCTGACTGGTTCCACAGGCGTCTGTGGACCTTGCCGAGCGCGCCGCTCCGGCGTCAATCGCCGGAGGAACAGGTCGAACACGTCCTTGCCGTGCCCGTCGCGCGCCCAGATGCCTCGGCTTCGCTCGTGGTCGACGACCACGGTGATGCACGTGTGGCCCTTCCCGTGGCCGGTCTCGTCCACGCCGATCGACGTGAGACCGTCGAACAGCGACGGCATTCCGGCCTTGGGACGGCCGGACCCTGCGGAGCGATGTCGCCCGCGGCGCGCCATGCGATATGCGGGAGACCACTCACGGTCTTCTGGTTAGCCACCGATCAGCCACGCGCACTCCGCCTCGAAATCCCGGGATGCCGGTAAACATCGTCTTGCGCCGCAGGAACTGTTCTACGACGATATCGTTTCCGGTGATTTTCCCTATGCACGCGCGATTATTCTCACCGCTACAGTGATCGGAACGTCACCATGCAAAAAACGCCGTGAACGGACGAGAGCGAAGGTTTCGATTGCTGCTGAGGTGTTTAACGGGTTGGGCACGGCAACTCATGTGGTCGAATCCGCCAAGAGCGACATC
>JAIJJM010000857.1 GCA_022728415.1 Collinsella sp.
GTATTGTGGCGCCCCGGCCCACGCATCTAGGCAAGGCATCGCAATCGGCGCAGTTTGTCTGGCGCGCCCGCCCGACCGCACAGGCGGGAAGCCCCGCCGAGGCCGGCACCGCACGCCAGAGCCGCTCCGGCAAGCTGACATCCCCGATCTGATCAACATCGGCGTGTTCTCCGCGCTGTACTTCGCACCGGCCGCCGACCTGATTGCCAAAGCCGGCAAATACTCCAGCAAGATCGGCATCCTCATCAGCTACGTGGTGTTCGCGAACATCAACACCGGCACATCATGAATTCACGGGCAACATTCGAGAGCAGCCATGCGGGGCGAATCGGCGCATATGCAGCCGGCGCAGACGGCATGAGCAGATCCAAGTCCGCTCCCGCGCCAGCGGCCGTCATCCTCGACCCTCGGGCGAAACTGTATCTGCTGCTGCTCGCCAACATGCTGTTGTTCTTCCACGCGGATGCGCGAGCCGAAGCGCTGCTGACGGCACTGTTCCTCACGCCGCTGTTCTTTGCCGGACGCTGGCGTATGGGACTGCGGCTGACGGCCTGCTATGCGGTTCTGCTGGGGTTGGGATTGTGGTCGGACGCGGCGACGGTGGACACGGCGGGGGCTTCGGGCGCCGCGTCGGCCTCCGGCTCTGGCGCCGACGCCTGGGTACATGTCGTCGGGCTGTTTTCCGTGGGGCTTCGCATGATGATGCCCTGTTTCATCACCGGCGCCTACGCGTTCTCCACCACGCGCGTCAGCGAATTCGCGTGCGCGCTGCGTCGTATGCGCGTGCCCAAATCGGCGGCCATCCCCTGCATGGTGGCCATCCGGTTCTTTCCGACAATCGGGCGGGACTACTGGCGCACCCGCGACGCGATGGCCCTTCGCGGTCTTGCCTCCGGCCGACTCGCACTGCTGCGGCATCCGGCCCAGTCGCTGGAGTTCGTGCTGGTTCCGCTGTTGATGAACGCGACGATCGTCTCGCGTGACCTGTCGGTCGCGGCACTTGCCAAGGGATTGGGACGGTTCGGCCGGCATACCTGCATAACGGAGATTCACAGCGTTGGTTTGATTGGGCGGCGATGGCGGTCTGCACGATCCCGCTGGCACTGAGCATCGGCGGCATACTATGAGCGATGTGATCATACGGTTGCGCGATTGCTCGTTCCGATACCGTCAGGCCGATGCGGATTCGGAGGATGGTGCCTCGCCACGGGGCGCCGCGGCAGGAGAGCGCCGGC
>JAIJJM010000047.1 GCA_022728415.1 Collinsella sp.
CGATGAACATCCAGACTTCGGTGTAGAACGCCATTGCGGCGCCGGCGGCAATAAGGACGAGTTCAACGCAAATATGCCACGGTTTGCCTATTACTTTTGGAATGAAACGGCTCAAAAGTGGAAGTCCAAGTGCAAGGCCAAGAAGAATCGCAGTGAAATAGAAAGAGAAAGAGGTGTACTCAAAGCCCAGGTCTTCACATACTGGAGCAACGAATGAGCCGGCAATAATGCTATATGTGCCAGTCGTCCCGGCGGACATTAAGCCGAGCGCAATAACGACAATCCAAGCAAATGCGCCGCTCTCGCGAGGACGGTCTTTTTCGTCTGGTACGGTGAGAGCCATGGTCACTCCATTTCTATCGGTATTACATCCTATATGCCTACCGATAGGTATATAAACCAGGGGACTCTTCGTCAAGCATTAAGCGGGGAAAGGGAGTTCTTAACGTGCCGAACGGTAATTGGGCCCTTGCAAAATCGAGGTCTAATACTTTTCCGAGAAGTGATCGACCGTTTTTGGACCCTCGAAGCATCGACATTTTCTGACGCCAAAACCGCAAGATTTGGCTGCCAAAACCGCAGGAAATTGCATCTCAAAAGTGTCGATGCTTCGGGGGTCCGTTTTTACTCGTTCACTTCTTGGAAAAGTATTAGACCTCGATTTACAGGCCGCCCAATGTGACAAAGGGGCCCTCCTTTTGTCACATTATTCGGAGCGCAAGGCCTCCACGGGATCCTTCCTGGACGCGCTGCGGGCCGGCAGCAGGCCAGCGACGACCGTCAACAGCACCGAAATTGCAATGAGCGCCAATGCATCCTGCATGGGCAGGCTCATCAGGTTGGGGACCTGTTTGGCCGCAAGTGCCCAAGCGTTGACCGGGAAACTCACAAGCACCACGACGACAATGGCAAAGACGCCGGCAATGAGGCCCTCGATAAAGGTCTCGGCTTTGAATACGTTGGCCACGTTGCGCTTTGACGCGCCGATCGCGCGCAGGATGCCAATCTCCTTTTTGCGCTCCAGTACGCTGATGTAGGTGATGATACCGATCATGATGGAGCTCACCACCAGGCTGATACTCACGAATGCGATGAGCACCAAGCTGATGGTGTTCACGATGTCGGTTACCGAACCCATGATGATGCCCATGTAGTCGGTGTACGAGATTGCCTGCTCATCGTGGCCGGCGGCTTTGACTTGCTTGTTGTACGCATCGATGTGATCGAGCACGCGCTCCTTGGCCTCAAAGTCGCGCGGGAAAATCTTGACCGAGATGGGGTCTGCCTCGTCCGCATACCCCAACGTGGTCAGATTGTTGTTATAGGTGAGCTTCGACGCCTTGGCATAGCTCATCATGAGCGAGCTCAGGTCCTCGGCATCCATGTTGAAATGGATGGCACGAGCAAAGGCACTCGCATCCACGCGCATGGCGCTTGCCAGGTTGGCAAAACTCGAAGACATCTGCGTCGCCATCTGGTCCATAAGCCCTGCTGCAGATACGGAGCCAGCTGCTTTTGCACATAGTCGGTCATCGCCTGCTGCAGGCGCTCGGCCAGGGCATCGCCGCCGAGCGCTTTGAGCTGGGCCAGGATTTGCTGGGCTGCGGCATCATGCTCAAGATATGCCGAGAATGCAGCAGCGAGCTTTGACGCGTCCTTAAGGTCCTCGGGCGTCAGGGCCTTAAACTGCTCCGACTGTACAAAGCCCTCAAACAGCTGGTTGGCAAGCGTTCCCACCTGCTGCATTTGCTCGGGCGTGAGTTCCAGACCGTCAAAGATACCCGAGAAATCTGGGGTTGGCGCTTTGGCCATGATGTCGCCAAAGTCAATGTCCTTCCCAACGCCCGAAAGGTCAATGTCCAGTCCAGATAAGTCGATACCAGAAAGGTCGATACCGCCGGCCGCACCCGAGAGCGCAGACGTATCGAACGAGAACGCGTTCTTCAGCGCCGCCTCGTCCACGCTGAACATGCTGCCCAGATCCACGCCCTGTTTGGCCTCGCCCTGCAGTTCATCGAAAGACTTGCCCGTAAAGACATCCGTCTCGGGATGCGCAAGCTGCTCTTGCACAATCTGCGAATTGGCGGCACGTTCCATAAGCTGGCGAGTCAGCGCATGCGTATAGGCAATGCCCGGAGACAATGCACTCGCATTGGCCGCCTCATTAGGTCGTACCACGCCCACAATACGCACGTCAATACCGTCGGCAACTTTGGCCGTCATAAAGTCGGCGTCGCCAGACATGTCAGTCCACATGCCGGTCTCTTCGTTTTTGCGATAGGCATCGGTCGGCGACAACACCTTAAACGTCGTAGACAGCGCATCGTCGTAGGTAAAGACGGTGCCGGTCTCGGGCGTTTTGACCCCACCGTCAGCCGTCATGGCGCTGTCAACCAGATCGTTGAGTTCATTGATATCCAACGCGCCAATGCTATAGAGCGTGTAATCGCCCACCGTTCCACGGCTCGAAAGCACCATTACGGCTTCGTTAGCAGACGTAGGCCAATGCCCCGCCACGACATCGTACTGGCTGTCGAGCAAGCTCTGGCCGTCGATCATCTCGTTAAAGACCGAGGTTCCCATGGATTCCATGCTCGCCGTCACCGCCGAACTCGCGCCGCCGCTCATGGCCTCGGTCATAGCGTTGGGCACCAACCGGATAGGCTTCTCGTCACCCTTACCCGCACGATAGACAACCGGCGCCACACCATAACCGTACTGGATGGTATTGACTTCTTTATCAATACCATCGCCGCCGTCGTCAAGCCACGCCCTAAAGCTCGTCATGTCGTTGGACTTAACGCTCGCAAACATATCCTTTACGGCCGTGACCACAGGGATCGTATCGGTCCCCTTCATTTTGCCGTCGGTGCCGTCGTCGGACGAACCCTCGTTCTTGGACGTATCGTCATCCGCAGCCCCCTGTCCGCCCATCATGGACGACAGGTCGTAGTCCTGCTTGGAAATGGTGAGCGGGTAGCTCGAGAGCGTATCCTCCTCGACCTTTTTGATGTAGCCGTTTACGCCGTTGGACAGCGCCAGAATCGCCGCGATACCGATAATGCCAATCGACCCCGCAAAGGCCGTCATGGCCGTACGGCCCTTTTTGGTCATAAGATTTCGGGCAGAAAGCCCCAGCGCCGTCACAAAGCTCATCGAGGTTTTGCGCGTAGGCTTAGCCTCGCGACGCGTGGCCTTTGCTACATCAAAGGGGTCGGAATCGTCGGTGATCTTGCCGTCTGCCAGGTTGACGATGCGCGTGGCGTATTGGTACGCCAGCTCCGGGTTATGCGTGACCATAATGACCAGGCGGTCGCGCGCAACGTCCTTGAGCAAATCCATGACCTGCACGGATGTCATTGAATCCAAAGCGCCGGTCGGCTCGTCGGCAAGGACGATCTCAGGGCCATTGATCAGGGCGCGGGCGATGGCCACGCGCTGCATCTGCCCGCCCGAAAGCTGGCTCGGGCGTTTGTTCACATGCTCGCCCAGGCCAACTTTCTCCAACGCCCCGCGCGCACGCTGGCGGCGCTCGGCATGCCCCACGCCCGTGAGCGTAAGCGCCAGCTCAACGTTTTCCAAGATGGTCTGATGCGGGATAAGGTTATAGCTCTGGAACACAAAGCCGATGCGGTTGTTGCGATAGGCATCCCAATCGCGATCGTGAAAATCCTTGGTCGAAATACCGTCGATGAGCAGGTCGCCCGAGTCAAAGTGGTCGAGTCCGCCGATAACGTTGAGCATCGTGGTCTTGCCCGAACCCGAGGGACCCAGAATGGCCACGAACTCGTTATCGCGAAACGCCAAGCTCACGCTGTCGAGCGCCACCTGCGTAAACGATTGCGTAACGTATCGCTTGCAAATATCCTTGAGCTCCAGCATGGACGGCAACCTCTCCCACGCGGGCGCACTCGCCCGCTCTCCCCCGCCGTTCGTATCCGACGCGTTTGTCCTACTCTATCCCCATTTTTGCCGCCACCAGTGAGGAATGTAACGAACCGGTCAAAAACGTCCAGAATGGCACCAAAAAAAGAGGTCCCAAACGGAACCTCTTTACGGCAGAGCTTATCTTGAAAGGCAGCGGACTACTTCGCACAGCGGCGCGCGATAAAGTAAACGAGCCACTCAATAGCCATAAGGCCAATGTAGAAAAGTGCCCAAATGGCAAAACTGATGAGGCGTACTTCCGCTGTCTGTACCGCCCCGTGGCCATCAACTGTTCTCGAAAATAGAAACCCGCTAAAGCAGAGAAACAGCACCAGTTGAATGATTTGAAACGTTCTCCAGCCGTTGCCCTTCATAGACGCCTCCCTGATCACGTTTTCTTGGTCGGATACTATCACGGGAGGCATTACACTGCACACGATCTTCGACATGCTTTACGCGTTTTTTACTGCTCGCTCTTCGCGAGCGCCTGATCGATAAGCTTGTTGAGTGCATCGCGCTGTTCGGCAGAAGTGATGCCGCCAACGATCGGGTCTCCTACGATATTGCCCTTTTGGTCGATCACATAAGTAGTCGGGA
Organism: Collinsella sp.; assembly: GCA_022728415.1. Next base: position 4,525 of record JAIJJM010000047.1, read on the forward strand.
AGGAGAACAGGTTCGACGTGAACTTGCCGGCATCGCTGTTAGACTTAAACCAAATATTCTTGTACGTTATGCCCTTCTTGCTCAGCACGTCTTTTGCATTTGCAATCTCATCCTTGTTGCCATCGAGCGTAAAGGAATTGACACCCACGACCTGGCCGCCCTTCTCGGCAAGCTCCTTGTTGAGCTTCTCCAGATCGCCCAACTCCCCCACACACGGCTTACAGGTGGTAAACCAGAAGTTCATGACGGTAACTTTGTTCTTGGAGAACAGCTCGTCGCTGTTCACATCGTTGCCGTCCAGGTCCTTACCCTTAAAGCTGGGAAACTGTCCTGCTTCCTTGCCCGAGTCGCCCTCAGCAGATGTCATACCGGCAGTCGCGGCATCGACGCTGTCACCCGTACTCGGCTGATTTCCACACCCCGGGAAGTCCTTTTCCAGACGAGCGAGCTTGTCCTCGATCTTCTTGATCTGCTGCGCCCCAGCCTTGAGCGTTTTGAGTTCATCGGCCGTAAAGGAATCCTTAGCCCCGTCTATGGTGCTCAGTAGAAAATCTCCGTAGTTGGTGCCGTCGCCGATCATCGCCGAGTCTTTATTCGCCGCATTGAACACCTTGTCCCATAAGGCATTGTCTTTGGAAAAGATGTCGTTTTCCTTTTTCATCAGTTTCGCGTACAGCGCGGACGCCTCTTCGGCATTGGACACCTTCTTCGCCGTCAGCTCTGCAACCTGGGTGTCGCCGCCCGCAGCTTTGTTTCCCCCGTCTTTAGGCGCCGAGCACGCCACGAGGCTCAACGCCAGCACGGGCACCATCAACAGTCCCGCAATTTTCGACAGTCTCATGTTTTCCTCCGTTATATCGAAGCTTATAGGTACCTATTTGTTTTCGCAGGCTTGCGCGGTCTGCGCGGACTTGCCGCCCGTCACGCCCAACCCATAGCGAAAGCTAATGGCATCGACGGGGCACGCACCCACGCATTTGCCGCAACGGATGCACTCGGCATGGTCGGGCGTACGCGTAACGTCCACGTCCATCTGGCACACCTTGGCGCACTTGCCGCACGAAACGCATTTGCACTGGTCAACCTGAATCCCCAGCAACGACACCCTGTTCATGAGCGCATAAAACGCACCGAGGGGGCAGATCCATTTGCAGAAGGGGCGGTAGAACAGCACGCTCAGCACCGCAACCACAATGAGAATCGTGAGCTTCCAGGTAAAGAGCTTTCCCAGCGCGGAGCGGATTCCCGCATTCATGATGGACAGCGGAATCGCGCCCTCGAGCACACCTTGCGGGCAGATGTACTTACAAAAGAACGGGTCGCCCATACCTACATCGTTAACCACCAAGACAGGCAACAGCACCACGGTAAACAGCAACACGGCGTACTTGATGTACGTGAGCGGCTTGAGTTTTTTCGTGGAGAGCTTTTTGCTGGGAATCTTGTGAAGCAGCTCCTGCAGCCAACCAAACGGGCACAAAAAGCCGCATACAAAACGCCCCAACAGCACACCGATCAGAATGAGCGTCCCGGTGACGTAATACGAAAAGTTGAATTTAGACGAGCCCACCACCGATTGGAACGACCCGATGGGGCACGCACCCGCTGCCGCGGGGCACGAATAGCAGTTGAGTCCAGGTACGCAGACTGTTTTTCCCGCACCCTGATAGATGCTGCCCTTGGCAAAGTTTGGCAGGTGAATATTGGTGACCAGCGTCGCCGCCGCCTGAATGAATCCGCGAAATCGGGCCAAAACATGCGACGCAGTGTTTTTTCTTTTATCCAATTCCGATACACTCCAAGCACAGCCTAATTGCTTTGGCCAGCACGGCGTCTGCCTCGCCGCGCATAACGCCAAAGCCAACCATGGCTACCCCAACGATCAGTAAAGCCACCTGCGCCACAGGCTTAATCGCTTTGAACAATCTGACCACTCCTTTCGTTTCGCGACCCATTGGACCATACCGACTATAAAATCCGTGTTAAGCGTGAATGACTATGCAAGGAGAACGTTATGCGCATCTTGGTCGTCGAGGACGAGCGGGCGCTGTGCGATGCGATCGCACGCAGCCTGCGCAACTTGGCCTATAGCGTCGACTGTTGCTACGACGGGCAGCAGGCCCTCGATCTGCTCGATGTCGAGACCTTTGATCTTATCGTGCTCGACCTCAATCTCCCCCATGTCGACGGCATGACCGTGCTCAGGGAACTTAGGAAAACCGACTGCGAGACCAAGGTACTGATTCTGTCCGCACGTGGCGAAGTATCCGATAAAGTCGCCGGACTCGATGCCGGCGCCAACGATTACCTTACCAAGCCGTTTCATCTGGATGAGCTCGCGGCGAGAATCCGCAGCCTTACCCTCAGGCGCTTTACGCAAAACGACGTTGTTCTAACCTGTGGATCGTTGAGCTTTGACACCAAGGCGCGCATCGCTTCCGTAGACAGCGATACCCTGTCTCTCACACGCAAAGAAACGGGAATCCTGGAATATCTGATGCTTAATCAAGGACGTCCAGTGAGCCAGGAAGAGCTTATCGAGCACGTTTGGGATAGCACCGTAAACAGCTTTAGCAACGCAACCCGGGTTCATATCTCGTCACTTCGAAAAAAGTTGCGCAGCACTTTGGGATATGACCCAATCCGCAATCGAATTGGAGAGGGCTACGTCATGGAGGATGGCGAATGAAAGGGCTTTCGCTGCAATGGCGCATAACGATCATGACGGCACTGCTGACGTGTGCGGCGTGCGTGCTGACGAACTGCCTGGTCGGCTATACGGGCATGCGCTACATGGATGCCATCGGCAGTGGCATCTCGGCCCTTAGCGCAGCCGACGTAGATACACCTCAGGAGTTTGACCCAACGAAGGGGAGCCTCGATGACGAGGTCACGATCGTCGTAAACGATGCACAGGAGTCTTTTGGCATGACAGCTTGGTGCATCACGGCTGGAGTCACGCTGCTCGGCGGCGTGCTGGCATACTTTGTGAGCGGTCGCGCGCTCAAGCCGCTACGGTCTTTTGCCACCCAGGTAGAGCGCGTGCAGCCTGACAACCTAAGCGAAATCAGACTCAGTGAAGATGTGCCCACCGAGCTACAACGATGTAGCGCCTCCTTCAACGACATGATCGCCCGTCTTGGAGAAGGGTTCTCTTCACAGCGTCAGTTTACCGGCAACGCCGCACACGAGCTGCGCACCCCGCTCGCCCTTATGCAAGCACAGATTGAACTATTCATCTCCGAGCACTCCGGTTTGCAACCCGAAACCGCCGAGCTGCTCGGCCTGCTGCAAGAACAAACCGAGCGCATGTCTCGAATGACCAAGGTATTACTCGAGATGAGTGAGCTCCGCAGCGTTCCTTGCGAGGACGATGTTGAACTTGGCCCCTTGTCCGAAGAGGTCCTCACCGACCTTGCGCCACTTGCCGAAAAGAAGGGCATGGCCCTCAATTGTTCTGGAGACGCTTTAGTAATCGGGAGCGACACGCTCCTCTATCGGCTGGTGTTTAACCTGGTCGAAAATGCCATCCGTTACAGCCGCCCCGACTCGACTGTCAACGTCTCCATCTGCGACAATGACAGTCACGTGTTCCTGCGAGTCAAGGACCAGGGCCCGGGAATACCCAAACAGTACCGTGAGAGCATCTTCCAACCATTCTTTCGCCTGGATAAATCCCGCAGCAGGGCATACGGCGGCGCAGGACTCGGGTTAGCACTTGTCTGGGAGATTGCGGCACTTCACGGTGGCACGGCAGAGGTTGAAACAAGTTCCGAGAACGGGACCGTGATGCTCGTGACTCTCTCAAAGGGGGCCACCACGTGATCCGACTGTCCAGGGGTCCCGCGGGACTGCGGACAAGAAGTTGGACCATCGGGTCCGGTTTGGAGTCCGCATGACATACAGTAGAGCCGTGGTGGAGAGGGCCGGGGCCGCGTGCCCGCGCTACAATAAACTCCGCGAATCACCGGCGAAAGGAACACGATGCAGGACGACAAGGACAGGCTCACACAACTCACCTCGGAGCAGAACATGCTACTCAACCGGCTTATGCTCAAGATGGTTAAATTCGATGCCGGCGACCCCAAGCGCATCCAGCACTTCGTGAAGGTGGCAAGTCTCGCGCGCACCATCGGCGAGGCCGAAAGCCTGCCCGCGCGCGAGCTCTTCACGCTCACCGCGGCGGCGATCGTCCACGATATCGGCATCCACCCGGCCATCGAGAAGTACGGCTCCAGTGCGGGCAAACTACAGGAGCAGGAAGGGCCGGCGCCGGCTCGAGCCATGCTGCGCGATCTGGGCTTTGATGTCCAGACCGTCGAGCGCGTGGCATTCCTAGTCGGGCATCACCACACCTACGACGCCATTGACGGGGTCGACTACCGGATTCTGGTCGAGGCGGACTTCTTGGTCAACCTGTACGAGGACGGCTGCTCCAGGGACGCCATGCTCGCGGCACGCGAGAGGGTCTTCCAGACCAGGACAGGCATAACGTTGCTCAACGCCATGTTCGGCCTGGAGAGTTAGTTCAAGCGTCATCAACCGCCTATAGTGGCGCAGCTTTTTTAGTACTCTGGGAGATGTCATGAGCATTGCGTCGACGCGGTTGCCTTCGGTCATAAACGTAGGATACGTTTCCCGTTCGCGACCGGTAAATAGACGGTAAGCGATCGGTCGGCACAACATCAGACCTCTCGTCCCAACTCGGAACGGTGCAAACGCGTACTGTACAATGGGAGGAGAAATCGTGCCCCGGAAGGAATCCTGCAGCACGTATCCAGCCTGACCGAAGGAGCGACATGAATTCCATCGTATCTTTCCTCAACGGCGGCGGCCTGGGAGCCGTCATCCGCGGCGGCTTGGGAGCCGTCATCCTGATCGTCGTCCTGATTGTGCTGGCCTTCAACGCGTTCTTCGTGGTGAAACAGCAAAACGCCGTTATCATCGAGCGTCTGGGGCGTTTCAGCGCCATCCTGGGCGCGGGCCTACACGCCAAGGTGCCATTCATCGACCGCAAGGCGGCGACAGTGAGCCTCCGCACCATGAAGAACGGCTTCGATATCGACGTTAAGACCCAAGACAACGTGACCATCGGCCTCGAGGTCTCTGTGCAATACCACGTGAGCTACGAGCGCGGAGAGACGCCCGCGCAGTCCGGTGTCTACAAGAGTTACTACATGTTGCAGCAACCCGTGGCGCAGATGCGCGACTTCATCACCGACGCCCTGCGCTCCTCCATCCCCGTCTACACGCTCGACGAGGTCTTCGCCAAGAAGGACGATATCGCCAAGGACGTCAACGCCACCGTTTCCGGGCAGATGGCAGCCTACGGC
>JAIJJM010000858.1 GCA_022728415.1 Collinsella sp.
TTTCATGCGTTGCGCCGAAGCTGTCGGAGCGCGCATTACAGACATCCCGGTAGACCTCAACACGCTGTGGTCACCGGACACCTGCCCGGTGCATCTGCTGCCTTATCTCGCCTGGGCATTTTCCGTTGACCGCTGGGATCGCAACTGGCCGGAAGAGACAAAGCGACAGGTTATTCGTGATGCATGGCTGATACACCGACACAAAGGGACCATCAGCGCACTGCGCCGGGCCATTGAGCCGCTGGGATACCTCATTCGTGTGTCTGAGTGGTGGGAGTTCGGCGGAGAACCGGGAACATTTACCGTTGAAGTCGGCACGCTGGACAGTGGCGTGACGGAGGAAATGTATCTGGAAATGGAGCGGTTGATTGCTGATGCCCGCCCGGTCAGCCGCCACATGACAGGGCTGAATATCATTCAGGAAATTCCGGGGGATATTTTCGCAGCGGCGGCAACTTATGACGGTGAAGTCATTACCATTTATCCGGACGATTAAGCATGAGTACCACAACACGAAAATTTAAAACCGTTATCACCGATACGGGTGCAAAAAAATTAGCTCAGGCAGCCGCGCCAGATGGTAAGCCTGTCCGCCTGACTCATATGGCCGTGGGCGACGGTGGCGGCACGTTGCCCACACCAGACAGTAAGCAGACCCGTCTGGTGCATGAGGTGTGGCGACACACTGTTAATCGCGTCATCCTGGACGCAACACATCCGAACCGCATTATTGCGGAGCTGGTTATTCCTCCTGAAACGGGCGGATTCTGGATCCGGGAAATTGGTGTGTTTGATGAGCACGGCGATTTGATCGCGGTGGGCAATACTGCCGAAAGTTACAAGCCAGCCGTTGCCGAAGGGTCCGGACGTGCACAAACATTTCGCACCATTCTGACCGTATCCAGCACTGCCACCGTGGCGCTTACCGTGGATAACACCATGGTGATGGCCACAGTGGATTACGTGGATGACAAACTGAAAGAGCATGAACGGTCACGACGTCACCCGGACGCCTCGCTGACCGCAAAAGGCTTTGTTCAACTCAGTAGCGCCACTAACAGCGTGTCTGAAACGCAGGCTGCAACGCCGAAAGCAGTAAAGGCAGCATATGACCTGGCTAATGGCAAATACACCGCACAGGACGCTACCACTGCGCGGAAAGGGATAGTTCAGCTCAGTAGCGCCACCAACAGCACGTCTGAAACGCAGGCTGCAACGCCGAAAGCAGTAAAG
>JAIJJM010000048.1 GCA_022728415.1 Collinsella sp.
TTGCTGCTCAGCTAAACAACAGACCGAGAAAGACACTGAAGTTCAAAACACCGAAAGAGATAATTGAAAGGGGTGTTGCATTGACAGATTGAATCTACAGTAGCCTTTTTTAATATTTCATTCTCCATTTCAATGCGTTGTAGCTTTTTCCTCAGCTTACGTATTTCGATTTGTTCTGGTGTTATCGGAGAGGCTTTTGGTGTTTTGCCCTGACGCTCATCACGCAGTTGTTTGACCCATCTTGTCATTGTGGAAAGGCCAACATCCATAGCTTTGGCGGCATCTGCCACCGTGTATGTCTGGTCAACAACCAGTTGAGCGGATTCGCGTTTAAACTCTGCGCTAAAATTTCTTTTTTTCATTGGAGCACCTGTGTTGTTCTGAGGTGAGCATATCACCTCTGTTCAGGTGGCCAAATTCAGTAAACCACTTCACCACTTCAGAGCAGACGAGACAAAAAGAATGGTTGACGCATCAGCTCAACCCCATATAGTTGTAACACTTGAGCCAAACCCTTGGGCCGCTTTTTACTTTGATATTAACATTGCTAATACAGGGAACGCACCTGCCTATAATGTTGAGGTTGTGTTTGATCCTCCACTAGTAAATGCGGAGCATAGAGAAAAAAGTGAGATTCCGTTTAGTAAGGTAAGCGTGTTAAAAAATGGGCAATCACTTACCAGCAATCTCTGTAAGTATGAACAAATCAAAGATCAAATTTATAATATTAATATAAGCTGGGCAAGCAAACCTAAATCAAACGATAGAGAAACAAATGAATATGTGTATGACATGGCGACATTTGAAGGAATAAGTTATCTAGGAGCGAGAAGCCCATTGACGCAAATTGCAGAACAAATTAAAGGTATAAGAGAGGATTGGAAACCTATTGCACAAGGAGCTAAAAAAGTAAAAGCAGACGTATATACTTCAAGCGATAGAAACGAAGAACGCACGTATCTGCAAGAGCAACACGATTTGGCAATAAAAAGGAGAGATGAGAAAAGAGAAAAAAGATTAGAGTCTGGTGAATAATTTTAAAGGGAGTGGGTAACTAACCCACTCGTAACTATAAACCTGTAATTAATCACTTATTTTTGACAACAGATAATTACTGAACGCACTGCAAGTGACTAACATAAATTTAGCTTCAGCTAAGGTAGGATTTACATCTTCTTCTGTTAGCGCATGACGTATTCCACCCTGATCACTTGTATAACCATAGAGCTGACTAAAAGCGCCTTTCATTGCAGAGTGTATATATCCTTTTTCCTCTATAGCTTTAAGACAAGCCCCCAAGGTTCCTTTATCATTGCCCGTGATTTTCCTGCATAAAGATTCAATTGCAGAGATAGACTCTTTAATCGAGTTTCTGTAGTCTGGCTGCTCTCTATCCGTCATTAGTTGTAACGCCCTTTCGAAATGGCTACGCGATGAATCAGTGCCATTATCAACTGCGTTCTGAACACTTTCAATTTCGTTATCATTTGAAATAGGAGTAATACAACCATTTATTATGGTATAACCAACGCCATGCTTTTTAAAGATGGAATTGAGATGCTTCGATAGATTAATATATGAATTAGTTCTCTCAATGATGAACTCAATTAAATCATATACCAAATACCATGCTTCCCCATATATATAATCTCGGATAGCAGTCAGCAACGTCTTATCACTTTTGTATCCACTTTCATAACGAGGAATATTATCCGCAGGTTGATTTAGATAATATATCCACACAGACTGCGCACATTTTGTTGCTGTAGCAGTTTGACGATTGTTAGTCCAAAGGAAAAGATATAAGCAATTCCACAATGCCATGCGTGTATCAGAATTAAGATCATTCAGCTGGACATGCTCTCTAACGTCAACATGACCATACCTCACAGAAAATGGCTTTATCATTCTTCCCCTGCCTGATTGTTATGTTCGTTTAAATTATGCAGTCTAAGTTTGATACAATCATATATTAAGCAATAGAATCCATAAAGCCCCGTTGGTGGTAAGACAACAAGCGGAGCCTCTTGCGACTTCATCAGGGTTATGTCAGTTAGTGAGGCTTATCAGGATGACCATGTACCCAAGGGGAGCGAGGCCGAACCGCTGGCAGAGCTTGCATATGGTCTGCAAGTACCGTGACCACCATAAACCTGTTTATCCCCTGCGGCGTCTCGCGACGGCGACAGAATGGGGGCATCGGGCTAAAATGCGCTGCACTAAAAGTTTTGGGATTGTTTAGAGACGGTGGCTACGTCATAGCTTTCAAGTTGAGTCAGTACGTGTTTGACGCTTGGAACGACACGCCGCTATGAGTTAACATCCCAATTACCACTATCAACCACAGCGGCTTTTTCAAGGGACATAACAGAGCATTTCTTACAGGCAAAAGAGACAGATTTAATCGTCTAACCAACTGTATTGTAAGGAATTTAGTAACTTGGTGCCGAAGGCCGGACTCGAACCTAAGTCTCTATAACCTGCTGTAATCACGTTCCTGTTAGCTGTTAAGAGAGCAATCGTAGGACCTTTTTGTTCTAGGGGCTACATATTAAGTTTGATCCGCTGGACGGAATCAAACCGAGTGTTCGTGGCGGCATAAAACATCAACGTGCCATACCTGCCTTTTAATGTTTCTGGAGGTCTGCCGAGTCGGGAGGAAAGAACATTTGTCAGCTATGTGGACGTTGAATAAACGCCACTGCGTTCGGATTTTGAAACCAGTTAGACCCCGGCAGACCTTGTTCAGAATAACTATTTAACTCAATGTTATTTATATGAATTAAGCCATTAAGAGCCAAAGCGAAACGCCACCGTAACGCACCCGCATTTTGCTGTTTTATTCACTCTTATAGAAACAAAGGGCTGATGAAACATAAGACTATCAGCATCTAATGAATACTGTTCATCCATACAGCATAAAAATTCATAAACTTACACTTGAGCTACTTTCTCAGTTTGTCCCACCGAACCGCTGATACGATACCCCAGTTGCCGCTAGGATTAGGCCTACGCCATTTTGCTGTCTCCATGCTACGAAGATACTCAAGAGCTTCAGCAAACGTGCCAAAACGCTTCTGAGCCGCTTTATCACCTACGCCAAACGAACCATCACGGGTGCTCGCCAAACCGGGGTGAAAACAGGAACCATCGGCTGCGTATGGAACCAACAGTTCCGAGTCGTTATCTTCAGATGGGCCAGGCGCTAACAACTGCCACGGCTCAACGCTCAGAGCGTTAGCCAGCACCTCAATCGCATCCAGAGACGCATTAGAGCCACCACGTTCAATTCTGCTCATATAACTACGTGCAAACCCGCACCGATCGGCAAAGGCCTCTTGGCTCAATCCGGTGGCAATGCGCAGTTCTTTTACCCGCTCGCCAAACTGTATTCTCAGGGATTTTTTCATGCACTGAATGTGCAATTTTGACCACTGTAAGGCCACGCTCCATATGAGATATTTTGAATCCAATCTCACTTCAGCGAGCTTAGTCACTAGCATTCATCGGCTGTATCATGACAATCCTTTTTGATTCAAAACAAACACCAATGGTGACATTTAAAACCCAACAAGTATGATGATCATCATCGGTTGGGCGTCACCAGCGTTCGCTATCAGGCGCGATGTGGTTTGGAAAGTGAGGGAATCATGACGGGAGCAGACTTTTTATTACCGATTGCAGCGGGAGCCGCGATTAGCTGGGCCAGTTATAGTGTAGTTGCCCATGCTGTATCAAAGCAGCACATCAGCACGCTACGCGCAACTGTATGGGGTGCTCTGGGCACTCTCTCATTGGTGCTGGGCGTATGCGCCTTTTCTGCTGTAGGTGCTGAGCATCAGACAGCACGAAAAGATATCGTATGTGCAGATGACAACCCGGAATGCTATGCGAAAACGCACCATAACCCGGTCAGGGAGTGCAAAAAGGTAATGGATGAGAAAGCGAAGTTTCGCCATGTGTGGCAAGAAAGCGAAGCGCCTGTATTTAATACTTATCTCTGGCACGATGAGAACGCGAAGATTATTCAGGCATTTGGGCAACAAGCTAAGGTAGTTAACAGCTTGGGGATGCTAGCTCCGCTTCAATACTTTTGTGTTTTCAACGCAAAAACAGGAGAAGTCATTGCGGCCTCTTTCGAATAAAAATGTGAGGGAATTCACCCTAACATCAAAAATAAACTTATGTAATGACCTCGCATTTAATTATTCATTTAAAGATTCAAGAAATGTCCAGCCTTTATGAGTAACATAATACATTTGTCCTTTTGCCCCTCTTTCAATCACAAAATCAAAGGATAACAGTTCGTTAAGTGCGCCCTCCCAACGGGCTACCTCTCTAGCCGAACTTCCACCAAAGGATTGATTTCCCGCTTGAATATCCGTGCCACCTAAATGCCTTATCACATAAATTGTTCCGCTATCATCGACACATGCTAATTTCAGCAAACTGAGTGCATCGGCGGACAAATTACTTTCTGGCAAAGATTGACTTGTATTCGCATCAGGAGAATTGTTAATGGTAGATATAAGAGAAGACAAATAAGGGCTACTAGAAATAATTATCGAAAGTTGCCTACGGACTTTTTCTTTGAAATCAGATAAGTCATTAAAAGACTCTATCAATCCCTTTTGCATGCACTCAGTTTTGAACAATTTAAGAGACTCATATTGTTCTCTATCAAGGCTTTCAGGGGCAACAGGCTTTGAGGAAAAGTAAATCATTGCCGGTTTTCCCGCATTCAAATGACGGTGGATTTCTTCGACTGTTCCGCTGGCCTCGTTCCCAGTCGGTGAGCCTAGACGAGTCCAAAACACACCGATTAATAAATCACAATCTACTAATAATCTTTGATTAATCAACTCCTGAGGCCTAACTCCTAATTCGGGTGATGTATGAGTTTCCCATCCAATTGGTGTCAACATTACTTTTGAACGAGCTGAATTTATATCATTCCACTCATGGATCATTTCACGAATGACTTGTCTCTCTTCAGCGACATCACCAGGAGAAGCAATCATTACAGGGATAACAGTTGCTGTGTAAGCCATAAACTCTCCATATTCAATCGGTAATAGCTGCTACAGTCGCTCTTGAAACGCCATATTGACGCGCTAACGCACTGATACTCAAACCGCTATTCTTTTTCTCTAAAATCTCTCTACGGGCTTCTGACGCGATTTTAGGAGGTCTGCCCAATTTCTTACCTTCGGCTTTTGCTCGTGATAGTCCCGCCTGAGTGCGCTCAATCAGCAGATCACGCTCCATCTCCGCAACCGCGGCGAGCATAGATAATAGCAACTTCCCAGCGGCAGAAGTGAGATCTGTGTTACCAAGCTGGTGGACAAGAACCTTGATATTACGGTCAGCCAGCGCCCTTACCGTTTGCAAGACGTCAATCGCATCACGCCCCAGACGATCAAGCTTCGCTACCACCAACGTTTCACCATCGCGGATTTTATTGAGCATTTCAGAAAATGCTTTACGTTGCATTGCCGGAACCTTCCCGCTAACAACATCGGCAAACCAGTAATCAATTTGCCACCCAGCCTGCCCAAGCTCCAGCCGTTGGTTCTCAGTATCCTGCTGCGATGTCGAAACACGTCCGTAGCCAAAAGTTGCCATTGTTATCTCCCCATCTGACCCCTGCCAGAAAACGAGGCCAACATTAGGATGGCCTGCCAGAAAAGCCAAGGCTATTTTTCCAACAGTGTGAAAGCGTGCGATTGGGAGGTGCCAGAAAACGGTCGTTTGTTGGCGCTTAAAACGGATAAAGACATGTTAGGCTGAAACCATCACTTCATAAGGACAACCGAAATGATTAAAGACGCGATTTTTCACCGTGCGGTCAATATCGCTACTCGTTATCACGAGTCTGGGACGAATCAAAACCATATGCCCTTTTCATAGGGCTAAACCCTTCATACGCCGATGCTGAGAAGGATGATCGCACCTTGAGCCGCTGCATATCGTTTGCCAAAAGCTGGGGCTACGGTGGCGTATACATGGCCAACCTGTTCGCATTCGTTCACACCCAGCGACATGAAATGATGAAAGCGTCTGATCCCATTGGCAAAGATAACGATAGCCACTTGATACGTCTTGTTAGCGGTGCCGGACTGGTTGTCGCCGCATGGGGAAATGAAGGAAGACACCTCAAACGCTCAACGACCGTCCGACAGCTATTGCCAGAGAGCACAATGTGCTTCGTCTTAAACGCTACAGGTGAGCCGAAGCACCCTTTGTATATGAAAAACGACAGTGTTCTCATACCTTTAGGTTAACATCGATAACTGCGTTCAGAATATGAACGCAGCCATATGATATATATGACTTTTCTTTAAAATGATGGTGTGCTAGCTTCTCTCCTGACACCTACCTCATGCGGTAAACCGGTCCGGGTAGGTGGAGATCACCGCTGTTTAGCGGAAGACGTCAGGATGGGAACTCTGCGTAACGTTGATTGTGGTAGGTAGGGCGCGCAAGCGTTTGATGCAGCCAAGCAGAGGGTGAAAGTAGCTATCGGCGGATTCTTGAGTAGCTTCTTTTGCGCATAATGCATCTTTCAAGAAAGGTCGTCACACCACGAGGAAGACTTGATCTTCATCTGGCAAGGGGAACCGAGCAACCTACAGGCTATCTTCTCAGATGGCCTTATGGTTGATATGTCCGGCTTCCCCCCCGAGGAAGGGTTTACATCTTAAAGAACAAGTTATGTTTTAACATTTTTAACAATTACACTTCTCTGCTGTTTGGTGTCTTATGGCGTTGCCGTCAAAAGTAAACCTGCCGTTTTTACCTCTCCTGCGTAACAACCAAATACGAACCAGAAGCTGCTAACGTTCAACGTGTTCGCGGTGTAAATGCAGCCAGATAAGTTGGGAGCGAAAAAGTGGATGCCCTAGGTTTGGAAGCGCCCCTCTCAGGCATAGCGTCCGAAAATTTCCACGGCGGCAGGCTTATCCTTATAGAGCCAAACAGACTCAAAAGTTAAGAAGCGCGGTAAAGCTTAAAGCTCGCCCAGATTTCTCATTGATTGCTCGAACTCCGCTACGCTTGTTTCAACTGGCTTCGCCAGTCACTCTATGAGAGCGCCGCGAATTCTGCACCATGATTTCGACTACCTTCTTTAAAACACTCGCCAGAGAGCCTTACAGCGCGTTTGAACCGCATATCGCAGCTTTTGCTTACGGATGACTGTCTGATTAGCAGTAGCTTCATGGCCCAGTCCGGTTTACTTTATTGCTATCAACAAGGGAGCCGTCCAGAGGCGACGCGGAGATAATGCTTTGAGAACCGTCGAGATACTGCAATACACCTTACGCAAAGGCAGCGGTGCCGCTTTTCACGCCATTATGCAGGAAATCAGTGTTCCCCTACACCAACGCCACGGGATCGATGTTGTTTCGTTTGGTAACTCTCTGCATGACCCGGACTGCTATTACCTGATTCGCGCCTTTGTCAGCCCTAAAAGCATGACTACGGTTCTCGACGCTTTTTACGCAAGCGATGACTGGCGCAGCGGCCCGCGCGAAGACATCATTGGCAACATAGAGGCCAGCATTAAAACAGTGATAAATCTACCATCAGAAAGCGTAGAAGGGCTGCGGGTGCAATCGTAGGTCATCAAGTTTCACCAAACGTGTTTTGAGCGTCTCCAAATTCAGCACTATGAAATCCACCACCCTTAATAAAAAATGCGCCAGGAAGCGTCCCAGCGCATTCAAGCATCACTCAACTGAATAGTAACTGATTCAACCTGTTTGTTTGCCACGCTTTCTTCGCAACGCATCTCTGACAGCATCCAGCCCGTCAGGAATGTTGAATTCCGCTATATCAGGTAACGAAAAATCAATTTTCTCCACGACTTCAATCATATGAATTGGTTTGAAGTCTTTGCTATATCGCACTTCCGTTTCAGTTTCGCCGCGCACATGCCCAAGTAGCTGCGCTCGTAATTCTGAGCTAACGCCCTTCTCCTTGAGCAAAGTCGAAACTGAGTGGCGAAAAGAATGGAAAGATTTGCTTCTGTTCCTCTCGAGTTTCAACCGCCCCGCAAGCAACGATTCATTGAACCATGCGGAAACTGGCCTACCATAGCCTTTTGTTTTATGTGGTTTAAGCTCCGGGAAGAGACGGGTATACCCTGCATCTTTTAAGGCGTTCACGTAGTCGATGAAACCGAGACTAATCAGCTTTGAATGGAGCGGAATCTTGCGGCGAGCATTAGCATTTTTGAGTTTCTTTCCGCTTTCATTATCGCTTTCAAGGTTCAAATAATAGACGCCGTCGTCTGCCAGAACATCACTCAGCAGTAACTGAGCGATTTCATTAACTCGCGCCCCCGTCATCAAGCCCAGCAAAGGTGCCCAATAGTTAAACGGGCAATATTGATGGAATCGCCCTTGCGCATTGCGTTCAACAGTTCCAGCCTCAAACCACGGTAACGAAAAAATCGCTTTAATTTCATGCGGTTCAAATATGTCAGTGTGATCCTGATCTCGCTCATCTTTATCATCGGATGGAAAAAAGTTTTCGCATGGCGATTTCAGTAGCTTACCGTCAGCAACAGCCCACTTCATTGCACCATAAATGCCGTTGATATACTTCCTAACGGATTCCTCAGTCATCAATTTATCGCCGCATTCTGCCGCTTTGGCGATTAACTGATCCAGCGTTTTCACTCCATATTTAGCTTTGACTAAATTACGGTTTGCTGGGATCGTGCGCAGTTTGCTCTCATAAGCCCGGAGGAAATCGCGATCAAAATCTTCCAACTGAATGTCACCCATCGCTTCGATCATAAAGCTGAAATAGTTACGGATATCACTTATAGCCGACTCCGATACCTTGCCCTTGCGCCGATGCTTTAGATATTCAGAGCATAACCACGACAGATTCTTAGTGTAATACTTTCGATTAACATACTCGTTATCGATAGTAGGGGCAGGAGCGGCAAGAGGCACGGTAGGATGAACACTAGCGACTGGAGGCGTGGTCTTAGCCAGCCAATCAAGCCTTAGGCTTTCTGCATGGACTTTATTGATCAAAAGCGTATCGGGTTTAATTACCGGCCAACCGGAGGTGAAAAACCAACCGCCTTTAGCGTCGCTTCCGGCAGTTTTGAACACCGAAGCTTCTGAATAACCGTCGCTAATAATGTTACGTAAATGTGCTGGTTGCGCAGTGAGTTGCAGATAGCCTTTAGCAACCCCCTCGATACCCTTCTCTTCGCCATAATTAAGAACGTAACTGCCATCAAGCGGGTCTAGCTCAGCCTCAGAGAGCGCTGCAACATAAAAGCCAGCCTGCCCCGTCGCCAGCCAGAATACGGGCAGATTACGGTTCATCACCGCCTGTATTAATTGCGCAACAGGCAACTCAACTGACTGAGCAAAGTTAGAAAGCGAGATCATACCCTCACCAGCAAGCAGCGGGGCGCAGTCACTTAAAGTTCGATAATCCAATTGTTCATACTCTTGTAAGGTCTGATACCAGACCGCCAACAGGAGCGCGGACTTCTGCTTTGCTTCATGAAGATCGTGAGTGCCTGTTGAAGTGTGAATCTCACACTGTCCTGCGTATCGACGAAAACGTTGGGGAATGCTAATGCGGACAACATAAATGCCGCTGGTTCGACGATAGAGTTTATATCGCTGAGACATCGCCTCGTATACCCTTTTGTAAGAGGGGCTACGCGATTTCAAGCAAAATTATGGATTAAATTGTTTTAAAACAACGACTTAGATAAGACTTGGTGCCGAAGGCCGGACTCGAACCGGCACGTATTTCTACGGTTGATTTTGAATCAACTGCGTCTACCGATTTCGCCACTTCGGCACTGAAGAGGTAT
>JAIJJM010000049.1 GCA_022728415.1 Collinsella sp.
GCGCGGGCTGCATCACCGTGAGCCCGGTGTCGTGGGTGCCGCCATGTCCACGCCCAACACCTACGCCGAGATCATCTGCGACGGCAAGCATGTGAGCCCCGCTGCTATTAAGGCGCTGCTGCAGGCCAAGGGCTGGCAGCACACGGTGCTGATCACGGACTGCCTGGGTTGCGGCGGCATGCCCGAGGGCAAGTACACCAGCGGCGGCATGGACGTCATCATGAAGGACGACCTGTGCTGGCTCGCCGACGGCAAGAGCATCGCCGGCTCGGTGCTCACGCTCGCACAGGGCGTCAAGAACATCGTCGACTGGGGTCTTGCGAGCGCCGATATCGCCATTCGCATGGCGACCGAGGTGCCGGCACGCTCCGCGCACATCGAGGATAAGTGCGGCAGCATTATGCCGGGTCGCGACGCCGATTTTGTCGTGTTCGATCCCGACCTCACCCTGGTCGAGACGTATGTGGGCGGCAACAGCGTCGGCAACGCGTTTGCCGAGTAGCCGCCAACGCAAGAACCCGAGAGGATCGGGGCGTATTGTCACCGAAACTGGATAGCAAGCCGGAAGCGACTGATTACGGCGTTCCGAGTTCGAAGCGGTCCATGGTTGTGGTAATGCAAATGCCCGTCGATGAAAACATCGGCGGGCATTTTTGTGCGGTATGTAACGTTGCGGGCTTAGGGCCTCATAAAGTGGTATTCGATCACGTTGCTGTAGGGGTGACCCGGGCCCACAATGCCCTGCGGGAACAGCGGCTGGTGCGGCGTGTCGGGGTACATCTCTGCCTCGAGGGCGAAGCCGGAGCCCCAGCCATAGTTGGCATCATCCTTGGCATGTTCGTCGCCCAGCCAGTTGCCGGTGTAGAGCTGCACGCCCGGGGCGGTGGTGTAGTAGTCCAGCTCGCGGCCGGTCCACATCTCCTCGACATGCATCGCACGGCGCAGATTACGACCGTACTGATAGCCATCGATGCACAGGCAGTGATCGTAGCCGCGTGCCTGCTTGATCTGCGGGTCGTCGGCCTCCATGCCGGGAGCGACGGGGCGCAGCTCGCGAAAGTCAAACGGTGTTCCCTCGACCGGAGCAATCTCGCCGGTGGGGATGTTCTGCTCGTTAATGGGCAGGTAGTGAGTGGCGTTAGCAACAAAGAAGTGCTCACAGTCCATGCCAGCGTTATGGCCGGCAAGGTTAAAGTACGTGTGGTTGGTCATGGACACGTAGGTGGCGCGGTCGCTCTCGCAGCCATACTCGATACGAAAGACGCCGGTGCGCGTCACGGTAAACACGGCCGTAAAGGTGCGGTTGCCGGGGAGGCCGAGCTCGCCGTCCTCAAGCGAGGCGGTCATGCGTACGGCATTGTGGTCCTCGTCGAGCTCAACGTCCCACACGCGCTTGTGCAAGCCGTGCTCAAGGTCACTGTGCAGGTTGTTGGTGCCTTCGTTGGCTGGCATATGCCAATCAGTGCCGGCGATGGTGATCGTGGCACCCGTAGTGCGGTTGGCCACGGGGCCAATGGTCGCGCCAAAGCAGGCGGGGTTGTCAAAGTAATCCTCGAGCTTATCGAAGCCCAGCACCACATCACGCACGTTGCCAGGGATGTCGGGCACGTCGATACCAAGCACGGTGGCGCCATAGTCCATAATGCGAACGCAGATCTCGGGCCCGTTGAGGGTGTAACGATGAACGGGGGTACCGCACGGCGCGGTGCCGAAAAGCTCGGAAGTGATCATTTGGTTCCTAACATCGAGGTATTTCGCACAAACTGTAGCGCGAACAGGCCAAATTATCACTACACGCTACTAAAGCAGGGAATATTTTTCTCAAAAAAGTGATGATTGGAGCTGTGTGGGCGTTCATTCTGGACACGTACGAGTCTGATACAATTTGTTCGTTATTGTTTGAATGATATGCGCGCAGAGAATGGCGAGGATTCATCGTGATCAAGGCGGAGCGTCAGGATAAGGTTCGGCAGCTGCTCGAGGAGCAGGGCACGGTCTCGGTTAAAGAGATTTCTGATACATTGGGTGTCTCGGATATGACAATCCGCCGCGATCTTGAGGAGCTTGCGAGCCTAGGCGAGATTGAGCGCGTGCACGGCGGCGCCCGTAGTGCGCAGAGTCGTCCGCACGCTATGTTGCGCCATGAGTATTCGCACAGCGAAAAGCGCACTAAGCATGCCGAGGAAAAGCTGCAGATCGCGCGCCGCGCCGTGGAGCTTATCGAGGAGGGCTCGACCATCTTTTTGGGTACGGGCACTACGGTTGAGCAGATGGCCTCGATGCTACCGGCGTGCCGCCTGCGCATCGTTACCAATTCGCTTTCGGTGTTTAACCTGCTCGAGGCGCGCGAAGACTGCGACCTGTGCCTGGTAGGCGGTATGTACCGTCGCCGCACCGCCGCTTTTGTGGGGCCAACGGCCGAGGATACCCTGCGTGCGCTGGGCATCGATGCGGCGTTTATCGGTGCCAACGGTATTCTGGATGGTGACGTATCTACGTCCAATATGGATGAGGGCCGTATCCAGCAGCTCGCCTTTAGCAAGGCAGACTCGCGCTATCTGATCGCCGACTCCAGCAAGATTGGCAAGCGCGACTTCTACACCTTTTGCCGCCTGGACAATTTGGACGCCGTGGTGTGCGAGCCGGGTATTACCGCCGAGTATCGTGCCGCCATCGAGGAACACACGCAGGTCATCTGCTAGCTAACGCTGCAGGATCGCCAACAGGCGATGCGGGAGGACTTTTACCTCCTGTCATTGTGGGAACCAGCGCGTCAGCGCTACGCGATATGACGCGTAAATGAGGACTCCACTATCAAATTGTCTCAATCTGTAACAGGTAGGGGTGAAATTACCAACCAGATGTTACAGATTGAGATTGAGAGGATTAGCCTGTGCATTCATCTCAATCTGTAACATCTAGACGTCCAAAAATGGTCTTAGTGTTACAGATTGAGACAATTCGGCGGGGTCTACCCTGTTTGTCTCGATCTGTAACAGTTAGGACTTAAAAACTCAGCTACGTGTTACAGATCGAGACAAAAAAGAACATTAGGATTTGAAAATATAGTTTTGATAAGGGATTCGCTCAGTTATAACGGTGCGGCAGACAATTGCAATTAGTTTACCTTCGGAGTTATAAGCATAATGAGCTAAATCAAGTACCGGAAGTTTTGCAACACCATAATTGCTGGCCTCGGAATCGCTAAGCTGACGTGCTCTATAGCTTTCTCGAACAGATTGGATAGACTTGGACAAGTCGTCCATGATTCTGCTAAATGACTGAAAATCTAACTGATTACTCGGAACGTGCGACTTTGATATAAAGAACGTATCAGCGCCTATGAAGCTGCCTTCAAGTTCGTAGATCAATTCAAGACGCTGAATCTCATCACGACTTTGGCATCCAAATTGCTGGAGCATCATTACGGAAATTGAACGACCTGATGTGAGGCCGCCGAAATGTTTAGTGATGGTATCCGGATCAACACCATCGCAATGGCTTGCAAAGTCAAAGTCTAAAAGTGAATTGAGCTCACCGACGCGTTTCGGTGCAACAAATGATCCTTTACCTTGGATTCGATAGATATTTCCACGACGCTCCAGCTCGCTCATTGCAAGTCGGACGGTTGTCCTGCTTACAGCGTATTCGTCGCAGAGCTCCATTTCTGTTGGAAGTTTATCGTCTGCTTGGTATACATCGACGATCTGCTTGAGCAGCGCGTCGGTGAGCTGTAAATAGAGTGGCCGTTTTTCGTGTGTGTCGAGCATTGGAGCCTCAGTTTGCATGTTGGTGGTATCTGATGGTTGCCTCGGTCGGGATATAGCGTGAGCGAGATAACCTTAACGTATCACAGAGCGGCTCAGCATGACGATCTGATGCCTGTAGCCACGAAGGGCTTGTCCGAGCGTGAAGATATTCTGGGGCAGGCAAATACCGTTCATGGAGTCCCCGATATGTTGAAGGTCTGCACCGGCTGCTTTTGCTGCAAGGCCTATTTTCTTAATGGTCTCGCTGTCGCAGGAGTCTTGACTCGTCCCGTTGGCCGCCATGACGAGAACCTTTTCTTCAATTGACTTGCCTACGTTGTAGGAGCGTACATAGTCTACGATGGCGCGCAGGTCTGCTTCTTGGAAGCAGGGGACAGTGTAGGGGGCTGGCACGAGAAGGATATCGACGCCGAGGTCAACAAACTGACGCGCTATTTCGAGCGTCATGACAGGTTCTGCAACGCCCGCTCCATGCATTTTCCCGGCTATGATCAGGCCATTGAAATGCTCTTTGGAGAGTTTAATCGAATGGGCGATTGCATCGTTGGAGACGCCAGTTCCAGGGTTGCCTGTGAGGCAAATAAAGTCAAATCCGAGTTCGTTGGCCTTTTCTAGGGTCTTGGGAGAGACGCGTCGACCCATAGGGATTTCTGTACGGGTTTCAGACATTTCAGCCTCATTATCAACTGGTTCCAGATTGACGCCAATGGACCTTCCGCATGCTCGCTTTACCCAAGTGACCGGGTTTTCATCGAGATCATCTGGAATGCCGGCAATCACTGGATTGAACACATCGAGTGCGTTAAACAGAAGTAAGTCGGCACCTGCGGCGCGTTCGATTTCGGCATTCGTAACGCCGCCGAGAAATTGGGAAGAGGGTACGTTTTCCGCCATGATGGTACGTCCCTCGGAAGCCAGAATTGCCTGCTTTAGATCCATGGGTGACGTGGTGGCAAAATCGGATGCGGACATGTTCAGCAATCGTTTGGGCATTGTTACTTCCTTTGACTAGAACGATAGGCTTGTGACACTGTCTCTAATATTGTTACAACAATATGTTCGATATGTTATATCCAATCGGTAAACGGTTGCAAACTTATTGTACAGCTCAGAAAAAATAGCATTGAGCTGGGAAAATATTGGTTTTATCAACTGCCGTTCACCGAATATCTTTTTGAATTCTTGACATGTCGACAAAGCGGAAAAAGAATTGGTTATGACAAATCGCGCAAATGATATTACATTTCGCACGAGAACGTATTCACATACATACGTGGATACAAACCGGGACGACGACGGTTGAGTCCGGATAAATCGTTGTGTGCCCGGCAATCATGAAAGGATGTGTTATGGACGCTATCGTCAAATTCCTTGAAAAACACCAGGCCCTCTTCGATAAAATCTCAAAGAACATTTATCTGGTGGCGATTAAGGATGGCTTTCTCTCGAACATGCCAATCGTGCTGTTCTCGAGCCTGTTTCTTCTTCTTTCGACGCTTCCTGCCTATGTAGGCATCACGCTTCCGTCTGAGATGCTGGATTTCTTTAATAAAATCTATGCATATACTATGGGGCTTCTTGGCATTATGGTTGCCGGTACCACGGCGAGCTCACTTGCCATGTCGATGAACCGCCGCATGCCTTCGGGCAAATCTCTTAACCCCACCTCGTGTATGGTTTGTGCCATGTGTGGCATGTTCTTGCTATCGGTGACGAATGATGTTGTCTCGATTGGCGGCGCAGATACATCTGTTTTTGAAACCGGCTATATGGGAACCAAGGGTTTTCTCGCTGCGTTCGTATCCGCATTCTTGACCGTTAATATCTATAAGGTGTGCATTAGCCATAACGTGACAATCAAGCTCCCCAAAGAGGTCCCTGGCGCTATTGCGCAGAGTTTTCGCGATATCTTTGCGTTTGGGTTTTCAATCCTTGCGTGCGCCGTTATCGATCTCGCGAGCCGTACGCTGCTTGCTGTGCCGTTCGCCAATTTGGTATCCGCTCTAATCTCGCCGCTGTTCTCCGCGGTCGACACCTATCCTGGCATGGCGCTTATCGAAGGCGCAGTCGCACTTTTCCAATTTATGGGTATTCACGGTGCTTCGGTTGTCATGAGTCCGATCAATGCAGCGCTCTACGGCAATACCGTTACCAATCTTGAGGTTTTCCAAGCAGGTGGACACCCGTCAATTGCTCTCACGCAGGACTTTACAAGCTTCATCGGCGGTCTGGGCGGCTCTGGCTGCACGTTCATCGTTCCTATTATCCTAATCATGTTTATGCGTTCCAAGCAGCTTAAAGCCATGGGCAAGGCATCGATTATCCCGGTGATTTTTGGAGTTAACGAGCCCGTTCTCTTCGGTGTGCCGATTGTTCTCAATCCCTATATGTTCGTGCCCTTCCTAGCGGCTCCTATGGTCAACGCCATAATCGGTAAGTTCTTCATTGACGTAATTGGAATGAACGCTCCCATGTATACCATGCCGTGGGCGCTTCCCGGCCCAATCGGTGCATTTCTCACCACAGGTCTTGATCTACGTTCTCTTGTATTGATTGCAGTGCTGTTGGTCGTTGACTTTGTAATTTACTATCCGTTCTGCAAGGCATACGACCATCAGCTTTGTTTGGAAGAGTCTGCAAAGGAGGCTGCAGGAACCTCGGATGCAGATGCTATTGCCGCACAAGAAAACGCCGCAAAAGCTATCAAGGCAGTAAAGAGCAAGGCGGAGCAGATCCGCGTGCTTGTGCTTTGCCAGGGTGCCGGCACTTCGACTCTCTTGGCAAATGCTCTTCGCGAAGGTGCCGCTGCTAAGGGTATTGATCTGGTTTCTCAGTCCGGTGCGTACGGAAGCCACTATGAGACGATGGATCAGTACAACGTGATTGTTCTGGCGCCCCAGGCACGCATGTACTATGACGCTATGAAGGCCGATACTGATCGCCTTGGAATTAAACTGCTCACCACAAGGGGCAAGCAGTATATCGACCTTACCAACGATCCCGAAGGTGCAATTGACTGGATCGTTCAGGAGCTGGCCAAATAGTGGATGCACTTCGTCGTTGATTCGTCGGTGTATAAAACGGCCCCGCAGTTTATTGAGCTGCGGGGCCGTATTTCGTTGGGTGTCTAATTGAGACAATGAGTGCAACCGTCGTGAGATCGCATTGGCGCTCTCCGAATCACCGACAAACTGTCTTCCATCTATGTGACCCAAAGGTCATCTCCGCTAGGTCGACGATGCAAATGGCTCTGCTTCCTTTGGGTCCGAGCGGGACGTTGGCTCGCCCTTGTCAAATCCCGCGAAGATAGAACTCGATTTGCTCGTGGTGCATGCATCAAAGAGTTTTTGATCAAGGTGCGCCTTCTCAACGCATTGATTCAAAACAAATATTCAGCTTGTGGGCTAGACCAGGCGGGCGTAGTCCTGTGACTGATGAAAGATGTAGGCGATATAGATTGTTTCGTGCTCAAACTTGTATAGACACACGTAGTTGTTGACGGTGAACGATCGGTAATTACGTGCCGCCAGCTCTTGCATGTGCGAGAGGGGACGTAAAAGCGGCTGCTCGCGAAGCAGGTCCAGCTGATATTCAAACTCAGTGACAAAATTGCCTGCTGCACGCGGATTCTTGAGGATTTGAGCAAGGTATCCGACAATACTCTCGTACTCATACCGCGCGCTTTTGAGGATTACGACGTTACAGGTCATATTTGTCTCGTATCGAAGCCGCGAAGGATTCGTAGTCGCTGTAGTCGCCTTGCGATATTTCGTCTTCTGCCAACATCATACGAGACAGCAGTTTTGCCTTGGCGATTTCTTCTTGCATGAGGCGATACTGGTCGCTGCTGATGCAGTGCATGGCCTCGTAGCCGTTCTTAGTTACGGTGACGTCGCGCTCAGACTCAACAAGCGTGGTGAATGCAGCAGTGTCCTTCATATCTCGGACGGGCACACAAGCTGACATGGGTACCTCCTTTGCGTTGGGACACAATTGTACCACGGTATATTAAAACGTCGGCGTCGTCGAATTATCTCAATCTGTAACAGTTGGGAGTAGAAAACCGAGTTAGATGTTACAGATCGAGATATTCTGCTTCGGGCTACCCGTTTGTCTTGATCTGTAACAGGTAGGACCGAAAAACTCAGCTAGATGTTACAGATCGAGATCTTCAAGTTCGGGCCGTTCGTTTGTCTTGATCTGTAACAGGTAGGACCGAAAAACTCAGCTAGATGTTACAGATCGAGACAAACGGCCTGCTCGGACCGAGCTAAAACAAAAAGGCCGCATGCGATCCTGTGGGGGATTCACATGCGGCCGACAGGGGGTACGCGGCTGAAACTAGGCCATGAGCAGGCCGGTCTCAGCGACGTTCTTGTACCAGTACGCACTCGCCTTGGGATAGCGAGCCTGGGTCTCGAAGTCGATGTAGAACAGGCCGTAACGTTTGTTGTAGCCGTTGGTCCAGGAGAACTGGTCCTGCAGCGACCACACAAAGTAGCCGTCGACGTTCACGCCGCCGTCAATCGCCTTGAGGATCCACGCGAGATGCTGGCGCATGTAGTCGATACGAGGGGCATCGTCGATAAAGCCGTCCTCAAAGTCGTCCTTATAGCCCATGCCGTTCTCGGTGATGTAGATCTTCTTGTAGTTGGGGTAATCGTTCTTAATGCGCAGCAGCAGGTCGTACAGGCCCTCGGGATAGATGATCCAGTCCCAATCGGTGGTGGGAACGCCTTCGCGCACGCATGCCTCGCCAACGCCCTTGAGGAACCAGCGCGAGGAGCCCTTGTCGCCGGTGCCATTGTGGTTGATGTCGTTTTCGCCCTCGGCGGCACGCAGGAACTGGCACTTGTAGGTGTTGACGCCCAGGCAATCGTTGTAGGGGAGCGCGGCGGTCAGCGCGGCGATGTCCTCGTCGCGGACGTCGAGCTCGCCGCCGGCGATATGGGCCAGCTTGGTCGCAGCCTCCATGGTGTCGGCTGCATAGTGGCCGCGGAAGGTGGCGTCGAGCACCCAGCGGTTGTTGATGACGTCGGCCATGCGGGCGGCCTCGCAGTCGGCAGCGCTGTTGGGATCGAGGGGATACTTGGGCTCCAGGTTCTGGACAATGCCGATCTCGCCCTCAAAGCCGCCCTCGCGGAAGGCGACGACAGCCTTGGCGTGGGCCACCATCATGTTGTGCATGAGCTGGAAGGCTTTGTCCAGGCGATACTTCTCGCCGTGCGGCCAGTTGCCAACGATAAAGCTGCCCTCGGCGGTCGCGGGAATCTCGTTAAAGGTAAACCAGTGCTTGACCTCGGTGAACTCGGCAAAGCAGAACTTGGCGTACTCGACAAAGGCGTCGATCGTCGTGCGCGTCAGGAAGCCCTCGCCGCCGTTCTGGTAAAAGGCCTCGGGCGTATCAAAGTGATCGAGCGTGACATAGGGGATAACGCCGGCTTTATTGCAGGTGGCAAAGAGCTCGTGATAGAAGGCGACGCCCTCGGGGTTGATCTCGCCAGTGCCGTTGGGGAAGATGCGGCTCCAAGCGATGGAGACGCGGATACCGTTGATGCCGAAGCGCTGGCACAGGTCGATATCGACCGGGTATTTGTTGTAGAAATCGCTTGCGGGGTCGGGGGAGAAGCGACCCTGAGCAGCCAGGAAATCGTCCCAGGGCACTTTGCCCTTGCCGTGCGTGCGGGTCTCGCCCTCAACCTGATAAGCGGCGGTGGCGCCGCCAAACACAAAGCCGTCGGGGAACTGCATGGGGTTGGTCATGAGACATCCTTTCTGTGGGATACGAATAGGGGGAGGTGCCCGAACTGGGGATCCGGGCACCTACAGAGGGAGGAACTAGTCGAGGTTCTCGCGGAGCCACTTGATGGCGCCGGCGGGGTCGCGAGTAAGGTCGATATATTCCTTACCGCGGGGAGCGAGCAGCTTAATGCCCAGGCGATCGGTGTCGGCCTTCATGTCGTTGTAGTAGCTACGAACCTGCGGGGCGAGCACGATAACGTCGTACTGATCCATGATGGCAGTGTGCTGGCCATAGGCACCTGCGGAGGAAGCGATGTTCTCTCCGGTC
>JAIJJM010000859.1 GCA_022728415.1 Collinsella sp.
CGTATGACGCATCGCATGCGGCGCGATGTCGGCCGGAATGCCGGCGAGCGTCGCCAACATATGGAACCGTCGCCTGAGCATGGCGGCACTCATGCGGTTGCCGCGCACAGATATCAACAGCGGATGGGGACCGTTTACGGCATCGCGACGCTTTGCCTGCGCAAGCAGCGCCGGTCTCCCCTCCTCGACATAGGTGCGCGTCGCCTCGAGTGCGCGACGATACAGAGGAACGATACGCTCCTTGCTCCCCTTGCCCCATAGCCGCAGCGTGCGCTCGGACCATGAGATGGATTCAACATTGAGCGCCGCAAGCTCTGAGATGCGCGCGCCGGATGCATAAAGAAGCTCGAGCATCGTCGCATCGCGCAATCCAGCGGGCGTTGCGGTGTCGGGGGCTTGGAGCAGTGCCTCGACCTGCTGGGTCGTCAGCACACCAGGCAGGTCGCGCGGCAGCTTGGGCGAGGAAATCGCCGAGACCGCATCACCCTCCACGATTCCCTCGGCAGCCATCCAACGATAGAGCGACCGAATAGCCGACAAATGTGCCGCAAGGGTGCGAGGCGCCACCTGCTCGCGCGAAAGCTCGGCCAAATACGCGCGGACGGTACGCACGTCGGCTATACGCGCATCGACACCCGTACGCTCGCACCAGGCAGCAAAGCGCTCCAACCGCGATCCATAGGCAGTCACCGTATTGGAAGAGAGCCCCTCGACACGGGCGATGTAGGCGATAAACGAGTCGACGGTATCGTACAGGTCAAAGGCTATGACCGGTCGCCTCCAAACAAGTCGGAACGCGTGGCCAAGTAGGCATCGAGAGCCTCGAGGGCGCGATCCGCATAAGCCTGGTAGCGGTCGCGTTTACTGCGACGCTTGCCGTCCTCGAGCGGCGGCACCAGGCCAAAATTGACATGCATGGGCTGGTAGCCCACGGTTGCCGGATCGGTCGCATAGCCCACGAGCGCACCCAAGGCGCCCACGCGAGGCAGTTCGACGCCCGCGACACCGATAGCCTCGGCATAGGTATTGAGCGCGGCGAGCAGACCCGTCGCCACGGCCTCCATGTACCCCTCGGTGCCGGTGATCTGACCGGCGAGGCGCACGCCCGTGCCAGGCACGGCAAAGGAGCCGTCAAGAACGTGCGGCGCATCGACAAAGGTATTGCGGTGCATGACGCCATAACGGAAGAACTCGGCATTCTCCAAACCGGGAACCATATGGAAG
>JAIJJM010000860.1 GCA_022728415.1 Collinsella sp.
CTGCTGGGCCACTCGGATGCCGATGTGCTCGCGCACGCCTTGGCCGACGCTATTCTGGGCGCCTGCCGCGGGGGAGACATCGGCAAGCTCTTCCCCGACACCGATCCCGCCTACGAGGGTGCCGACTCGATGGTGCTGCTCGCTCGCGTGATGGACTATGCGCGCGAGCTGGGCTTTGAGTTTGTCGATGCCGACTGCACCATTGCCTGTCAGCAACCCAAGATCACCCCGCACCGCGATGCCATGCGCGCCAACCTTGCCCATGCCCTGGGCGTCGACGTCGAAAACGTGGGCGTCGCCGCCACCACGACCGAAAAGCTCGGTTGGGAAGGCCAGGGCGAGGGAGTCGGCGCCTGGGCCGTCTGCCTGCTACAGAAAACCGTTAAGGAGTAACGAATGCGTATCTACAACAGCGCTACCCATAAAAAGGAAGAGTTCCAGCCCATCGAGTCCGGCAAGGTCCGCATGTACGTGTGCGGCCCCACGGTCTACGACAATATCCACATCGGCAATGCCCGCACGTTCATCAGCTTTGACGTGATTCGTCGCTGGCTCATCGCGAGCGGCTACGAGGTCACGTTCGCCCAGAACCTTACCGATGTCGATGACAAGATCATCAAGCGCGCCAACGAGCAGGGCCGCACTGCCGCCGAGGTCGCGACGGAGTTCTCCGACAAGTTCATCGGCGTCATGCGCGCCGCCAACGTGCTCGATCCCGATGTGCGCCCCCGCGCCACCAAGGAGATCGGCCCCATGATCGCCATGATCAAGACGCTTATCGAGCAGGGTCATGCTTACGCTGCCGATAACGGCGATGTGTACTTTGCCGTGCGCAGCGATTCCAACTATGGTCAGGTCTCGGGCCGCAACATCGACGACCTTATGGTGGGTGCGCGCATCGAGGAAAACGAGGACAAGAACGACCCGCTCGACTTTGCCCTGTGGAAGGCCGCCAAGCCCGGCGAGCCCAGCTGGCCGAGCCCCTGGGGCGAGGGCCGTCCCGGTTGGCACACCGAGTGCGCCGCCATGGTGCATCGCTACCTGGGCACTCCGATCGACATCCACGGCGGCGGCTCCGACCTTGCCTTCCCGCATCACGAGAACGAGTGCGCCCAGGCTACCTGCGCCTGGCACCAGGGCTTCTCCAACACCTGGATGCACACGGGCATGCTGCTGGTAGACGGCGAGAAGATGTCCAAGTCGCTCGGCAACTTCT
>JAIJJM010000861.1 GCA_022728415.1 Collinsella sp.
TTATTAGCCCCTTACCCGCAGTGGGGTAAGGGAAGATCCGACATTACTCGTTCAGCAACGTCAGCAGAGTTCGCGTTCGCGCTTCCATCAGCGGCACATTACCGCGCGATTCCACATTCAACCGCACCACCGGTTCGGTGTTGGAGGAGCGCAGGTTAAAACGCCAGTCGGCAAAGGTCATACTGATGCCATCGGTACGATCCACCGCCAGCGCCTCACGGCTAAAATGCTGTTCGACGCGGTTAATCGCCTCAACGGGGTGCGCCAGTTTGCTGTTGATCTCACCGCTTGCCGGAAACGCTGCCATCCGGTCGCGCACCAGTTCGCCCAGCGTTTTTCCTTTCAGGCACACCAGTTCGGCCACCAGCAGCCATGGGATCATGCCGCTGTCGCAGTAAGCGAAATCACGGAAATAGTGGTGGGCACTCATTTCGCCACCGTAGATGGCGTCTTCCTTGCGCATCCGTTCTTTAATAAAGGCGTGTCCGGTTTTCGACATTACCGGGGTGCCGCCTGCGGCAGTCACCACATCAACGGTGTTCCAGGAGAGACGTGGATCGTGGATGATCTTCGCGCCGGGATTTTTTTCGAGGAACGCTTCTGCCAGCAGGCCGACAATGTAGTAGCCCTCGATAAACTGCCCTTTTTCGTCAAACAGGAAACAGCGGTCAAAATCGCCATCAAAGGCAATGCCCATATCCGCGCCGTGTTTGATGACCGCATTGCGGGTGTCGTCGCGGCATTCCGGCAGTAGCGGGTTAGGAATACCGTTGGGGAAATTGCCGTCCGGCGTGTTGTGCACTTTGATCAATTCCACAGGTGCGCCGAGGGCTTTAAAGCGGGCTTCGATGGCGTCCACCACCGGACCCGCCACGCCGTTCCCGGAGTTGATCACAAGTTTCAGCGACGTGAGGTTTTTGACGTTGATATAACCGAACAGGTGATCAACGTAAGCATCACGCAGATTGATTTGCTGATAGCGACCGCGTTTGGTTTCATCAACGGGAGGGAAGTCGTTGGCTTCTGCCAGATGCTGGACATCGCGCAGTCCGGTATCACCGCTGATCGGGCGAGCCCCTTCGCGCACCAGTTTCATGCCGTTGTAATCCATCGGGTTATGGCTGGCGGTAACTTCGATGCCGCCATCCACGCCGAGATGGAACGTGGCGAAATAGATCTCTTCGGTGCCGGACATGCCAATATCCAGCACATCG
>JAIJJM010000862.1 GCA_022728415.1 Collinsella sp.
GAGGTTGGCGAAGGCGATGACCAGCGGAGAGCCGTTCTTGAGGTTCTCGTAGTGCTGGCCGGCGGTGCGCTCGTGGTAGGCGATGTGCGTGTCGTCCAGCACGAACAGGGACATCTTCGGGCCGAGGTCCAGTTCGCCGTCCTTGGAGACGGTGGTGATCCAACCGAGGTTGTTCTTGATGAATTCCTTGATTTCCGGAGTAATGACTGCCATGTCGAATCCTTTCATGATTGCTATGGACAACGTATTTTTACTCTTTCCAGAGTACCGGTTTCGAGCGCGACTAGCCCGGATGTTCGCTGTGAGTAACCTCACCTTCGCACAGCTTTCATCCGGTTCTTACCTGCTTGGCGATGCCGCGCCCCGGCCGCGCACCAGCCACACACCTGTCACACACCCGACGCCCATCGACCGGTCGATTTTGGCCGGTAGTTCCCGTAATCTGTGAGCCGAGAGAGCCACAAGTTTTCCTAACTGTCCTGAGGTGCACCATGGGTTTGGTCGAACGTTTCAGCAAGCTGCGCAGCCGCTGGTCCCGCAGCTTTCCCCCGAATCTCGCCCGACTCATGTTGCTGGGCTGCGCCGCATTATGGGGTGGCAGTTATCTGCTCGCCAAATTCGCCATGGAGGCGATTCCGCCCCAATGGCTGATGGGTCTGCGCATGATAGGTGCCTGCCTGTGCATGCTGGCCTTGTTCCATAAGCACATCGTGCCGTATCTGACGCCGAAGATCATTGTGCCGGCGCTCGTGGTGGGTCTGACCTACTGGGGCACGATGGTCACCCAGACCATCGGCCTGCAGACCATTGAACCGGGCCGCAGCGCGTTCCTGACGGCCGCCTACTGCGTACTCACCCCGTTCGCCACGTGGATCATTTCGAAAACCCGCCCGAAGGCCATCAATCTGGTCGCCGGCGTGATCTGTCTGATCGGCGTCGGCTTCGTCTCGCTGAAGCCGGGCGGTTCGCTGTCTCTGAGCGCCGGCGACTGGCTGACCATCGCAACCGCCGTCATCTTCTCGTTCAATCTGACCTGCCTTGGTGTCTACACCAAACGCTTCGACCCTATCGCCGTCACTTTTGTGCAGTTCGGCGTTGCCGGCGTATTGTTCATCATCGGCGCGTTGTTCACCGAACCCATGCCGAACGCCAGCTGGCTGGCACCCTCAGTAGTGGCCAGCGTGCTCTATCTGTTCCTCGGCGCCACGATGAG
>JAIJJM010000050.1 GCA_022728415.1 Collinsella sp.
AGGAGATCAGTGAAGGTAATTTAAAAACGGTTCTGTGAAAGTGACACGAACCGATCTCCATCGATGTTACTCACCGATCTCCTTCACGGTAATACGCAGGTGGAAAAAATTAAGGTCGGTGATTTCTCCACACCGGCTAAGGCGACCGCAGAGCCGGGAGCGTAACCGATGACGAGTCCCGCACAGCGCCACATGATGCGGGTCTCGGCAGCGATGACCGCGCAGCGGGAAGCCGCCCCGCTGCGACATGCAACTGTCTATGAGCAGATGCTGGTCAAGCTGGCCGCAGACCAGCGCACACTGAAAGCGATTTATTCAAAAGAGCTGAAGGCCGCGAAAAAGCGCGAACTGCTGCCGTTCTGGTTGCCGTGGGTGAACGGCGTGCTGGAGCAGGGCAAAGGCGCACAGGATGACATTCTGATGACGGTCATGCTGTGGCGTCTGGATACCGGCGATATTGCCGGTGCGCTGGAGATTGCCCGTTATGCCCTGAAATACGGTCTGACCATGCCGGGTAAACACCGCCGCACCCCGCCGTATATGTTCACCGAGGAGGTCGCGCTCGCGGCCATGCGCGCCCACGCGGCCGGTGAGTCTGTGGATACCCGCCTGCTGACGGAGACCCTTGAACTGACTGCCGCTGCTGACATGCCTGATGAAGTGCGTGCAAAGCTGCACAAAATCACCGGTCTGTTTCTGCGTGACGGTGGTGATGCCGCCGGTGCGCTGGCTCACCTGCAACGTGCGACACAGCTCGACTGTCAGGCAGGCGTCAAAAAAGAGATTGAGCGACTGGAGCGGGAGCTGAAACCTAAGCCGGAGCCGCAACCCAAAGCGGCCACCCGTGCCACGCGTAAGACCCGGAGCGTGACACCGGCAAAACGTGGACGCCCGAAAAAGAAAGCCAGTTAACAACCGAATGCGCCCCGCGCCAGGGCGGCACGCCGGTCAGTGAGGGTGAATCACCTGACACTGCACCGGCGTCCACCGCCCGACTTTTCAGAGGTAGTCATGATGACGCTGATTATTCCGCGAAAGGAGGCTCCCGTGTCCGGTGAGGGTACGGTGGTCATCCCGCAACCGGCAGGCGACGAGCCGGTGATTAAAAACACGTTCTTTTTTCCCGATATCGACCCGAAGCGCGTCCGGGAACGTATGCGCCTTGAGCAGACCGTCGCCCCCGCCCGTCTGCGTGAGGCCATCAAGTCAGGCATGGCGGAGACGAATGCGGAGCTGTACGAGTACCGCGAACAGAAAATTGCCGCCGGTTTTACGCGTCTGGCGGACGTCCCGGCGGACGATATCGACGGTGAAAGCATCAGGGTTTTTTACTACGAGCGCGCCGTGTGTGCGATGGCGACCGCGTCGCTTTATGAGCGTTACCGCGGCGTGGATGCCAGTGCGAAAGGCGACAAAAAGGCTGACAGCATTGACAGCACCATTGATGAATTGTGGCGGGATATGCGCTGGGCGGTGGCGCGTATCCAGGACAAGCCGCGCTGCATCGTGAGTCAAATCTGATGAAGACCTTTGCGCTACAGGGCGACACGCTCGACGCCATTTGTGTCCGGTATTACGGGCGCACTGAGGGCGTGGTTGAGACCGTGCTTGCCGCAAATCCGGGACTGGCTGAACTGGGTGCGGTGCTGCCGCACGGCACCGCCGTCGAACTGCCCGACGTTCAGGCCGCGCCCGTGGCTGAAACTGTCAATCTGTGGGAGTAACGCATGACAGCAGAAGAAAAAAGCGTCCTGTCGCTTTTCATGATTGGGGTGCTGATTGTTGTCGGCAAGGTGCTTGCCGGTGGTGAACCCATCACCCCGCGTCTGTTTATCGGGCGCATGTTGCTCGGTGGTTTTGTCTCGATGGTTGCCGGTGTTGTTCTGGTGCAGTTTCCTGACCTGTCACTGCCTGCGGTGTGCGGCATCGGCTCCATGCTGGGTATCGCCGGTTATCAGGTGATTGAGATTGCCATTCAGCGCCGCTTTAAGGGCAGGGGGAAACCGTAATGCCGGTAATTAACACGCATCAGAATATCGCCGCCTTTCTCGACATGCTGGCCGTGTCCGAAGGGACGGCGAATCACCCGCTGACGAAAAGCCGGGGTTATGACGTGATAGTCACCGGAGTGGACGGAAAGCCGGAAATTTTCACCGACTACAGTGACCACCCGTTCGCGCATGGCCGACCGGCGAAGGTGTTTAACCGTCGCGGTGAAAAATCCACGGCCTCCGGTCGCTATCAGCAGCTTTACCTGTTCTGGCCGCACTACCGCAAACAGCTTGCCCTGCCGGATTTCAGTCCGTTGTCACAGGACAGACTCGCCATTCAGTTGATCCGCGAACGCGGTGCGCTGGATGACATCCGGGCGGGACGCATTGAGCGCGCCATTTCACGCTGTCGCAATATCTGGGCGTCCCTGCCGGGTGCCGGTTACGGTCAGCGTGAGCATTCACTGGAAAAACTGGTCACCGTCTGGCGTACCGCTGGCGGCGTACCGGCTTAAACGGAGTAAACACCATGAAGAAATTATCCCTTTCACTGATGCTGAACGTGTTGCTGGCGCTGATGCTGGCACTGTCCCTGATTTACCCGCAGAGCGTGGCCGTCAGTTTTGTCGCTGCCTGGGCGATTCTGGCGACGGTTATCTGTGTGGTTGCCGGTGGTGTCGGCGTGTATGCCACTGAGTATGTACTTGAACGCTACGGGCGGGAGCTGCCGCCGGAATCGCTGGCCGTGAAGATTGTCACGGCGCTGTTTTTGCAGCCGGTGCCGTGGCGCAGGCGGGCGGCGGCTCTGGTGGTGATGGTGGCGACGTTTATCTCGCTGGTCGCTGCCGGGTGGATTTTTACCGCGCTGATTTATCTCGTGGCGTCGCTGTTTTTCCGGCTGATACGTAAAGCCTGTCGTCAGCGTTTTGAGGGGCGGGAACCATGTCAAAGCTGATGACTGTGCTGGTTGTGTTGTTATCACTGGCGGTGGCCGGTCTGTTTCTGGTGAAACATAAAAATGCCACCCTGCGCACCTCACTGGACAGGGCGAACAACGTCGCCAGTGAACAGCAGACGACCATCACCATGCTGAAAAATCAGCTTCATGTTGCGCTCACCAGGGCAGACAAAAACGAGCTGGCGCAGGTGACTCTGCGTCAGGAACTGGAAAACGCCGCGAAGCGTGAAGCACAGCGCGAGAAAACCATCACGAGATTACTCAATGAAAACGAAGATTTTCGCCGCTGGTACGGTGCTGACCTGCCTGATGCTGTGCGCCGGTTGCACCAGCGCCCCGCCTGCACTGACGCCAGTGATTGTCCACAACGCCTGCCCGAAAGTGAGCCTTTGCCCGATGCCGGGCAGTGACCCGCAGACGAACGGCGATTTAAGTGCTGATATCCGGCAGCTTGAGAACGCGCTGGCACGCTGTGCCAGCCAGGTAAAAATGATTAAACACTGTCAGGACGAAAACGATGCTCAAACCCGACAGCCTGCGCAGGGCGCTGACTGATGCCGTCACGGTGCTGAAAACCAGTCCCGATATGCTGCGGATATTCGTGGATAACGGGAGTATTGCCTCCACGCTGGCGGCGTCGTTGTCATTCGAAAAGCGTTACACGCTCAATGTGATTGTGACCGACTTTACCGGTGATTTTGACCTGCTCATCGTGCCGGTGCTGGCGTGGCTGCGGGAAAATCAGCCCGACATCATGACCACCGACGCAGGCCAGAAAAAGGGCTTCACGTTTTATGCAGACATCAACAATGACAGCAGCTTTGATATCAGCATCAGCCTGATGCTGACCGAGCGCACGCTGGTCAGTGAGGTTGACGGCGCACTGCATGTGAAGAATATCCCGGAACCCCCGCCGCCGGAGCCGGTCAACCGCCCGATGGAGCTTTATATCAATGGCGAACTGGTGAGCAAGTGGGATGAATGAGTTTAAGCGTTTTGAAGACCGGCTGACCGGACTGATTGAGTCGCTGTCACCGTCAGGGCGTCGGCGACTGAGTGCCGAACTGGCGAAGCGCCTGCGGCAGAGTCAGCAGCGTCGGGTGATGGCACAGAAAGCCCCGGACGGCACACCCTACGCGCCACGCCAGCAGCAGAGCGCCAGAAAAAAGACTGGTCGTGTTAAGCGAAAAATGTTTGCGAAACTTATCACCAGTCGTTTTTTGCATATCCGCGCCAGCCCGGAGCAGGCATCAATGGAATTTTACGGCGGAAAGTCGCCGAAAATCGCCAGTGTGCATCAGTTTGGTCTGTCGGAAGAAAACCGGAAAGACGGTAAGAAAATTGATTATCCGGCGCGTCCTCTGCTCGGCTTTACCGGTGAGGATGTGCAGATGATTGAAGAGATTATCCTGGCTCACCTTGAGCGTTAGTTTTATCCAGGCAGAGGCTGATGCGCAATTAAGCATTGAGCGGCCGTGCTGGTCGCTCAATATTTAGAGGTTTATGAGTGGTTTTTATTTGATGCTTTGTATTCTAAAACCTTCTTATTGGCGTAAAGGAATTTTGTATATGACAGGAATATAAGCAGACCTGAAATGAAATAGGTTAGGGATATTATTAATAATGTTTTTTTGTAGCTGTTATTATCTTTAATCTCCTGACTTAACCATTCGGAGTCCTCCTTGTTTAGCTGTAAGAGCTTATTGCAGGCGATCTCGGGAAGTGTGTCTTTTATAAATACGTTTTGCAGACTCTTGCAATCGGCAAGGCTATAAGTTTTATTAAATTCAACCGTTTTATTTTTGAAGGATAAAAGAACTTTGTCACTATAAACATAGTACATCATATTTTTATATGGTATACCTATGGCATCCCTTACTATAGCGGATTGTTCATTGTGTATATAACATGCGAAGAGAATATAAATAATACTGGCCAGAATTACAATTGTTGTTTTAATTATGTGTGGTGGTTTTGTTATGTCACCCCAGAAGCGAGTAAGGAAAAAATACGATGTTTTTAGTTTTCCATCAATCAGCCCCTGCTGTATCATTCTCACATCTTCGATGCCTGATACATTGATTCCGTTAATTATTTTAAATAGTTGAATGTCGCGCCATTTTTTGTCGAGCATTTTTAACTTTCTGTCTGAATACTCAAGATTGAAATGATGTGCAATAAACCTCATAAGATTACTTTTACCAAAGGTAACAAATGTTAAT
Organism: Collinsella sp.; assembly: GCA_022728415.1. The sequence continues at coordinate 5,172 of JAIJJM010000050.1, forward strand.
GCTATTAATAAAAATAGATACAAAGAGATAAACCACCACGCATTAGTCACATTATCACTGAACATTACGCTCTCCTCGAATGTTGTATGGTCGTTCTACAAATGAATCCAGATAGCATAACTTTTATATATTGTGCAATCTCACACGCATGAACACTCTCGCAAATATTCAGGAACTCGCGCGCGCACTGCGCAACATGATCCGCACCGGCATTATCGTCGAAACCGACCTTAATGCCGGTCGCTGCCGTGTGCAGACCGGCGGCATGTGCACCGACTGGCTTCAGTGGCTGACCCATCGCGCCGGGCGTTCGCGCACATGGTGGGCACCTTCCGTGGGGGAACAGGTGCTGATTCTGGCCGTGGGTGGTGAACTCGACACGGCGTTCGTTCTGCCGGGGATTTATTCCGGCGATAACCCCGCGCCGTCTGCGTCGGCGGATGCCCTGCATATCCGTTTCCCTGACGGGGCGGTGATTGAGTATGAACCTGAAACCAGCGCGCTCACGGTAAGCGGAGTTAAAACGGCCAGCGTGACGGCTTCTGATTCTGTTACTGCCACGGTGCCGGTGGTCATGGTGAAAGCATCAACCCGCATCACCCTGGACACACCGGAGGTGGTCTGCACCAACAGGCTGATTACCGGCACGCTGGAAGTGCAGAAGGGCGGGACGATGCGCGGCAACATTGAACACACCGGCGGTGAGCTCTCATCAAACGGTAAGGTACTGCATACCCATAAACACCCCGGCGACAGCGGCGGCACAACCGGGGGACCTCTATGACTGCGCGTTATCTCGGAATGAATCGCAGTGATGGCCTGACTGTCACTGACCTTGAGCATATCAGCCAGAGTATCGGCGATATCCTGCGTACCCCCGTCGGCTCACGGGTGATGCGTCGTGATTACGGCTCGTTGCTGGCGTCAATGATTGACCAGCCGCAGACCCCGGCGCTTGAGTTGCAGATTAAGGTCGCCTGTTACATGGCAGTGCTGAAATGGGAACCCCGCGTCACCCTGTCATCCGTCACCACGGCGCGCAGTTTTGACGGGCGAATGACGGTCACGTTAACCGGTCAGCACAACGACACCGGCCAGCCACTTTCGTTAACCATCCCTGTGAGTTGAAACCATGCCGATTATCGACCTGAACCAGCTACCCGCACCGGATGTGGTCGAGGAGCTGGACTTTGAAACCATTCTTGCCGAACGCAAGGCGACACTGATTTCCCTTTACCCGGAAGACCAGCAGGAGGCGGTCGCCCGTACCCTGACGCTGGAATCCGAACCTCTCGTCAAACTGCTGGAGGAAAATGCTTATCGTGAGCTTATCTGGCGTCAGCGTGTGAATGAGGCCGCACGGGCGGTGATGCTGGCCTGTGCAGCCGGTAATGACCTTGATGTGATTGGTGCCAATTACAACACCACACGCCTGATTATCACCCCGGCAGATGATTCGACCATCCCGCCGACACCGGCAGTGATGGAATCTGACACCGATTATCGTCTGCGTATTCAGCAGGCGTTTGAAGGTTTAAGCGTTGCCGGGTCGGTGGGAGCCTATCAGTATCATGGTCGCAGTGCCGACGGGCGTGTCGCGGATATCTCTGTCACCAGTCCGTCTCCGGCCTGTGTCACTATCTCCGTGCTGTCCCGCGAAAATAACGGTGTCGCATCCGAAGACCTGCTGGCTGTGGTGCGTAACGCTCTTAATGGCGAGGACGTCAGGCCGGTGGCTGACCGCGTGACCGTGCAGTCTGCCGCCATTGTTGAATATCAGATAAACGCCACGCTTTACCTTTACCCTGGTCCCGAAAGCGAACCCATCCGCGCTGCTGCCGTGAAAAAACTGGAAGCGTATATCACGGCACAGCACCGGCTGGGGCGCGACATCCGTCTGTCTGCCATTTATGCCGCTTTGCATGTGGAGGGCGTGCAGCGTGTCGAGCTGGCCGCACCGCTGGCCGATATCGTGCTTAACAGCACGCAGGCGTCTTTCTGTACCGAATACCGCGTCGTGACCGGAGGCCCGGATGAGTGATTCGCGCCTGCTGCCGACCGGCTCATCACCGCTTGAAGTTGCCGCCGCAAAAGCCTGTGCGGAAATTGAAAAAACGCCGGTCAGTATTCGTGAGCTGTGGAACCCGGATACCTGTCCGGCAAATCTGCTGCCGTGGCTGGCGTGGGCGTTTTCGGTCGACAGGTGGGATGAAAAGTGGCCGGAAGCAACAAAACGCGCTGTTATCCGCGATGCGTATTTCATTCACTGCCATAAGGGCACTATAGGCGCAATCCGGCGTGTGGTGGAGCCGCTCGGCTATCTCATCAACGTGACGGAGTGGTGGGAAAACAGTGACCCGCCCGGCACCTTCCGGCTTGATATTGGTGTACTGGAAAGTGGCATCACAGAGGCAATGTATCAGGAAATGGAACGGCTTATTGCTGATGCCAAACCTGCAAGCCGTCACCTTATTGGTCTGAACATTACCCGGGACATTCCCGGCTACCTGTTCGCCGGTGGTGTGGCTTATGACGGCGATGTAATTACGGTTTACCCCGGATAAGTGAGGAATAATGAGCACAAAATTCAAAACCGTTATCACCACTGCCGGTGCAGCAAAGCTGGCAGCGGCAACCGCACCGGGAGGGCGGAAGGTCAATATTACCACGATGGCCGTCGGGGATGGCGGTGGTAAATTGCCTGTCCCGGATGCCGGACAGACCGGGCTTATCCACGAAGTCTGGCGACATGCGCTGAACAAAATCAGCCAGGACAAACGAAACAGTAATTATATTATCGCAGAGCTGGTTATTCCGCCGGAGGTGGGCGGCTTCTGGATGCGTGAGCTTGGCCTGTACGATGATGCGGGAACGTTAATTGCCGTGGCGAACATGGCCGAAAGTTATAAACCTGCCCTTGCCGAAGGCTCAGGGCGTTCGCAGACCTGCCGCATGGTCATCATCGTCAGCAGTGTGGCCTCAGTGGAGCTGACCATTGACACCACAACGGTGATGGCGACGCAGGATTACGTTGATGACAAAATTGCAGAGCATGAACAGTCACGACGTCACCCGGACGCCTCGCTGACCGCAAAAGGTTTTACTCAGTTAAGCAATGCGACCAACAGCACGTCTGAAACACTGGCCGCAACGCCGAAAGCGGTTAAGGCCGCATATGACCTTGCTAACGGGAAATATACCGCACAGGACGCTACCACAGCGCGAAAAGGTCTTGTCCAGCTAAGTAGTGCGACCAACAGCATGTCTGAAACGCTCGCCGCAACACCAAAAGCCGTTAAGACGGTAATGGATGAAACGAACAAGAAAGCGCCATTAAACAGCCCTGCACTGACCGGAACGCCAACGACGCCAACTGCGCGACAGGGAACGAATAATACTCAGATCGCAAACACGGCTTTCGTTATGGCCGCGATTGCCGCCCTTGTAGACTCGTCGCCTGACGCACTGAATACGCTGAACGAGCTGGCGGCGGCGCTGGGCAATGACCCGAATTTTGCTACCACCATGACTAATGCGCTTGCGGGTAAGCAACCGAAAGATGCCACTTTGACGGCGCTGGCGGGGCTTGCTACTGCGGCAGACAGGTTTCCGTATTTTACGGGGAATGATGTTGCCAGCCTGGCGACCCTGACAAAAGTCGGGCGGGATATTCTGGCTAAATCGACCGTTGCCGCCGTTATCGAATATCTCGGTTTACAGGAAACGGTAAACCGAGCCGGGAACGCCGTGCAAAAAAATGGCGATACCTTGTCCGGTGGACTTACTTTTGAAAACGACTCAATCCTTGCCTGGATTCGAAATACTGACTGGGCGAAGATTGGATTTAAAAATGATGCCGATGGTGACACTGATTCATACATGTGGTTTGAAACAGGCGACAACGGCAATGAATATTTCAAATGGAGAAGCAAACAAGGCACCACAACAAAAGACCTGATGAATCTTAAATGGGATGCTTTGTATGTTCTTGTCAATGCCATTGTAAATGGCGAAGTCATATCAAAATCAGCAAACGGCCTACGTATTGCTTATGGTAATTACGGATTCTTTATTCGTAATGATGGTTCAAATACATACTTCATGTTGACAAACTCCGGTGACAACATGGGGACTTATAACGGATTAAGGCCATTATGGATTAATAACGCTACTGGCGCTGTTTCGATGGGGCGTGGCCTTAATGTTTCAGGAGAAACACTTTCAGACCGTTTTGCTATTAACAGCGGTAATGGTATGTGGATTCAGATGCGCGATAACAACGCTATCTTTGGGAAAAATATAGTTAACACTGATAGCGCCCAGGCCTTGCTCCGTCAGGACCATGCCGACCGCAAATTTATGATTGGCGGTCTGGGAAATAAGCAATTTGGCATCTACATGATTAATAACTCAAGGACAGCCAATGGCACCGATGGTCAGGCGTACATGGACAATAACGGTAACTGGCTTTGTGGTTCGCAAGTTATTCCCGGCAACTATGGCAATTTTGATTCCAGATATGTGAAAGATGTTCGACTTGGTTCACAGCAATATTATGGAGTGAACAACTGGCAAA
>JAIJJM010000863.1 GCA_022728415.1 Collinsella sp.
TCTGTAGAACTTCATGAAAAAGTCATCGGTGCTTTTATCGAAAAATACATGTTCTACTAATTGAAGTCATCATCAAAAAATTTAATTAATCGAATCATACCTATAACCTTTTAATTTTACTTTTTTATCTTCAACATTAAACACAAAAACCTCTTGGACAATTCTTTTTGAATATTCTGAGAAATATATCAATGTAATTTCATCGTTTGAAAATAATCCGCGAGTGATTTTTTCAGTTTTAAGGGTTGATTTTTTATAAGTCCCAAGATCTTTTTCTTTTGCTTCGTTCATTATGTCGATAAATTTTTTTTCAGATGTGGCAGTCTGAAAATCACTTGAAGTGATTTTATATATATCACTGTATTTCCCTGTCTGATATAAACCACGAAAGATATTAACTTCTTGTCTAGCTGGCTCTATGTCCACTGGAGAACAACCACACAATAAAAATAAAACTAAAAATATATATTTTTTCATATTTCCTCCTGTTAATTGACCCAGCATTCTTGCCACGTTCTACAAGCCAGAGTCATAACTGAAGCGTCAACACCTGCACCGATACCAACAGATTCTGTCGATGATTCTGGATTATCAACATCCACTACATAAGTATACGCAAAATGCCCCCCAACTCCGCCGCCAACCGTTACACCTACTGAATTGCTGACTCCCGATGTAGGTAAAGACTTGGTCTCAGAATATGTGATAGCCGCATTTATCCCACCACCAATTCCTGCATGTCCGCATGCTGTAGCATAAATACAAATATCAGATAACATTTCACCTTTCTTTTTAGCAAACGCAACGCCAAGTCCTGCATGACCACCTAATGATATTAGATCTCCACTGCCAGTAATATCAATTGATGATGTTCCATATGAATCATCATGCCAAACATCATATAATAATTGATATAAATTATACAAACCCAAAGGATCCATCCTTATTATCGGATTCAGTGGGTAATTATACAGGTTCCATCCCCCCGCCAGCCCAATGGGGTCTTGTGTAATATACCTCCCCTGTAGCGGGTCATAGTACCGGTTCCGGTTATAGTACAGCCCTGATTCCTCATCATGCTGCTGCCCTGGCAGACGGTACGGCTGATACACATGATGCGGGTTCTCCTCATTAAGCTGGTTGCCCCATTCATCATATTCCGCGCTCCACGCCGTATTGCCGTCTTCGCTGATAAGCGCCAGCGGCAGTCCC
>JAIJJM010000864.1 GCA_022728415.1 Collinsella sp.
GTCAATATGGAAGGCAGCGGTGAGCATAGCCGTTTGCAGGTGGCATTTCAGGGCCAGGGTATTAAATGGCTGGTGGCGGCTTATGCCCGGTTGGAGACGGTGTGACGTTGCGGGATGCGGTGCGCCACACCGCATCCCGCATCAGCACCTTACTTAGCGCACTTCTTCACATCAATATTCCAGTCAGCACCAGACGTAACCTGATGTTTCTGCGCGAAATTATCCATATTCAGCGCCACGGAAACATTCAACAAGCTGTTCAGATACACCATCGGCTGGCCTTCCGGCACATCGCCGAAGCTTGCGACATACGGCATTTTCCCTGCGTATTTTTGCTGGGAACCTTCGGAAATGGTCACACACAACGTGTCGTTGAGTTTGATTCCTGCCTGATTCAGCAACTCGTCGCTGATATTGCTCCAGACGTTGCCGTACTGAATATCGAGAATCGGGATATTGCCCTTCACTTCACCTTTTGTTGCTTTGGCTTTCTGATAAGAAAGTTCGACAACTTTTGCAGGAAGCTCTGGCCCCACCTGTTCGAACGTAATCGCCCCGGAAGCCAGACGCGCACCGGTGTAGGCATACACATCACGACCGTGGAAGGTATATGACTTTTCAGAACCTTTCAGGCGGTTAGCTTTTTCGTCGATTTCCCGGACGCTATCAATACCCAGAGTTTGTGCCACCAAAGTGAGCGTACCGTTATCTGGTGAAACGAAGTATTGACCGTTTTTGGTTTTCAGCACTACCGATTTACGGTCAGTGCCTACGCCCGGATCGACCACGCTAACAAACACCGAACCTTGCGGCCAGTAACTGGCAGTCTGATACAGACGATAAGCGCCTTCCCAGATGTTATACGGTGGAATTTCGTGTGTTAAATCAAAGATTTTAAGATTATGGTCAACGCCGAATGCGACCCCTTTCATCGCCGAGACGGCACCATCTTTCAGGCTAAAATCAGTTTGTAAAATCAGAGCGTTATCCGCATAGGCGGATGATGATCCCAGACACGTTAATAAAAATAACGTTGCGAGCGTTTTTTTCATTTTTGTTTCCCTTCATTTATCTGATGATTTTCCAGCTGTGTAGCCAGTCCCAGTTTGTCTGGCCTCCTCGAGTGTACAATGCTTAACCTTTCCACTCGACGGAAATCATGGTGACAAAAGGATAGCGTTGCCACGGGATTGCCCCGCCTTTCATATA
>JAIJJM010000865.1 GCA_022728415.1 Collinsella sp.
GCTTGTAGCCACCCTCGGGTGTGCGCTCCAGCGAGATGGCGTCGTCAAAGTCGCGCGCGTCGACCGGGTCAATCGTAATGACAAAGCGGTCGCGCAGGTCTCGGCGAAGCGGGTCCTTGAGTGCCGAGGCCACATCGAGCGAAAGTGCCTCGGCCTCGGCTAGCGCGGCCTCGGGATACGTATCGGTATAGCCATAGCGCGCCATCACATACTGGACGCCCAAATCGGGCGCATCATCGCCGCCAATACGGCGCTCGATCGTCACGGTGCCCGATTCCAGGCGCGTCGGATATGTCAGAATGCGTGCGACGACCGCATCACCCGGATGAACGCCCAAGCGCTCCGCCGAGGTGTCCTCCGGCAGAATAAAGAAATCGGCCTTAAGGCGAGAGTCAAGCGGCTCGATCACCCCGAGCGGGCCGGCGGTCTGGTACGTGCCCACCACACTCATGGCTGCACGCTCGACGACGCCCTCGATTACGGCGCGTCGCTCGCCATGCGGGCTGTTCTTAATGCTCACGGCAACGATATCGCCGTCCATAATCTCGCGCTTGCCGCGGCCCATGACCTTGTAGTCGCCGTTTTCGGTTACAACGTAGGCACTATGCTCATGGAGCTGCACGCGTCCGGTCAGACTCGGGCGACGCTCGCTGCGCACCGGCCCGCGCTTATCGCGAGCTCCACGCTTATGCTTGTTATTGCGCCCCATGGCGCCTCCTTACTATCGATGGCCGTTTACACCCCAAGAGTCTACCCAAATGATCCCTAGGGGACGGCAGGATTGCGGGTCACATAGATAGACCAGCGCCACGATGATCCGCAATCCTGCCGTCACCTAGGGATCAAAAAAACGGGCCGTCCCCAAAAGAGACGACCCGTTAAAGGAACGAATTCCAATCACGCCTACACGCGCAGATAGCGGCGCATGGCGATGGCGGAACCAAAGAGACCGATCAGCACGCCGACCAAAATCAGCGCGGCGTAGGTCACCAGGTAGTACTGTATCGGCAGCGCAAACGACATCCAGCCGATGCTCTCCTGCAGACGCGGAACCATCAGGTTACGCAGCAGCTCCAACACGCCGATGGAAAGCAGCGAGCCTAAGATGGCCTGCAGCACGCCCTCGGTAATGAACGGCCCGCGAATGAAGCCGTTGCTTGCGCCCACCAGACGCATGATCGCGATCTCACGACGACGCGCCGTAATGG
>JAIJJM010000051.1 GCA_022728415.1 Collinsella sp.
TCATCCGTTTCGCTGAAAAACATAACCCATAAAATGCTAGCTGTACCAGGAACCACCTCCTTAGCCTGTGTAATCTCCCTTACACGGGCTTATTTTTTACGCGTAATACGATGAAATAAAAGGATTTATTTCTGGTCACGTCCACACATTGACCACATCGACAAAAAAGCCCCTCGACTGAGGGGCTTTCTGTTTGTAATTACATCCACATAATTTGCTGCCCTGACGGCAACGGGTGCGGCCTTACGGCGTGGACTTCTCCCGGCTTAACGATGTATCGCTGTACCGACTCATAAGTGATGAACGTGGCGCTGCAATTCACGTTCTGGCACTGGTGATAACGCTCTTTTGTCGTGTCAGTGATATAGCGACTTGTACGCGCATGTGCGGCATGCTGGCATAAAGGACAATGAAACATCGCGAGCACCTCTTCCGGTTTTGTTGATGGTGCCATTTTAGTTAATTTATCCTTATAAAACAAACAGATAAATAATAAACATCACTCATCATCTTCTGTTTCGTACTCCACATCAGAAAGCCTGACCTCAAGCTCTAAGGACGTCGTGAAGCCGCTATTATTCAGAAAATGTGTCACCTTAGTGATTGTCCAGTCCTGCTCGTCTATGACGCGCTTAAAGCCTGACACTTTAACCGGTGTTTCCGTGTAAATATCTGCCCGACCGGTAGCCAGGCTGATGGAGAACTCCGCGACGCCCCGTTGCAGTTTGTCCCACTTTGCCTGAGCGGCGCGCATGGCCTGCGCTTTTGTGGCATATACCGTAGTCAGGGCAAAAACGTTGTCAGCTTCACCGGCCATGTATTCACCTTCGCGCGCTTCCGGTACTTTTGGCGCTTTCTTCTGCGTGACCGGTTTCGCTTTCGGGTGCTCCAGTGCGCGCAGGTGTTTTTCTTTCTTTTTGCGTTTCAGTTTTACCTTCTGCTTTTGAGGCTTCGGGTCTTTGGTGTGTAACCACTTTGCCGTTACACCGGTGTAGGCTCCACGGTCAGCAATCGCAAAATGGTGACGGTCGCCATCGCTGCGGGTGATGGTAATCTGCGGGATTTTTTTACCGCTGGCCGTCACCCCCTGCCCCGCTTTGAGAAACAGCAGTTTTCCCATTTTTACCGACACCTCACCGCCGTTGCGTTCTGCAAGACGGGTCAGGAATTTCGCATCGGACTCCTGCGACTGGTCGATGTGCGGGATTTTAATTCCGGCCAGTGACGGAGCGATACTGGCTTCCAGCTTGTTACGGGAGGCTATCGCCTCAACAATCGCACCGAGCGTGGTGTCATGCCAGGAGCCTTCACGGCGGGAATTGAGCGTCCCGCGAAAATCTGCACTCCGGGCGCGGATGGTAACCACATCCGGCGCGCCCCGGTGTTCAACCTCATCAACGGTAAATTTCCCTTTGCATACCAGGGCAAAACCTTTCCAGCCGATATACACCGTCAGGACAGCGCCACGAATCGGTAGCTCGACCTGCCCGTCGGCATCGTTCAGTTCAATATCAAGCTGGTCAGCCTCAAAGCCCCGGTTATCCGTCAGGGTCATGCTCATCAGACGGTCGCTGATATTGCCGGTAATATCCCTGCTGTCGAGCATCAGCATGTAATCCGGCGTCAGCGTACTGCCTGCATCAAATGTCAGCGCATCCAGCATTATCCCGCCCCCGTCATACCCGTGAATTTAGTCGCCATACTGCCAGCCTTACCGATGAGCGATTCCGCCTGTTTACCGATATCGCCATAAAGCGCGGCCAGTGACTCATCAACGCGGGTGAGCGACAGCGTAAAATCAATTTTCCGTGGTGTGCCGTCTGCAAAGAAAATACTCCCTGTTTCACTCACCTTGCTGATGACATACATGCCGTAAATCATGCCGGTGCCATCCAGCAACGGCCACGCCCGGCCTTCATCTGCCATCAGCCTGAGCGTGGTCATCGTCAGCTTGCCGCCGGTCAGTTCGGGATAAAGCACACCGGCCAGCGTCATGTTTTCCTCGCCAACGCCGAGAAACTGGTAGGCATCCCGTTTACCGATACGGGAATTTGACGGCCAGCGATAATCTGATTCACGCTGCATGGTCTGGTGTGGCAGCGTCTGGCGCATAAAAACAAACATACCTAACGCGAGCATCATTTTTCGTCACCTCCTTAACCGTCATGCATCATGCTGGCACGGGCACGCGCACGTTTATCCCGCTCGTATTTTTCGAGCGCATCCTGTAACTGGCGGTCAAGCTGTGTCCCCGGTGCAGTACCACCCGTCAGGCTGATGTGATATTCGTTTTTACTCTGGTCCACATAAGAGCGGCCAGCCGGTGCCGTGACCGGCTGATAAGCCTGATAGCCTGCATAAGAGCTGGTCGCCGGAATATAACCACCGCTGCCATACGTGGCGGCTTGAGTTCTGGCGGCGGTCTGGTCAAGTGTGTCTGACTCTTTGTTGATAACACCGAGTTTTTCCAGTACCCAGTCAATACCGCTGCGCAGTTTGTTGAACGCATTAAGCGGCAGCATCAGCGCGTCAGCCAGTGCCTGCCCGAACATGACGCCCGTATCACGGCAACGGTTCAGGGTGTCCTGGGTGGCTTTGACCGGGGCAATCAGGTTTTTAAACCACTGCCACGCGGCCTGTAACTTTTCGCCCAGCCAGTCAAACACCGGCTTAAGTGGCGTGAACAGTTCCCCCACTGGCGCAAATGCCACTTTCAGCCCTTCAACCACACCGCCAAAGAATGCGCTGACAGGCTCCCAGTATTTACGGATAAGCAACGCCCCGGCGACAATGGCAGCCACCACGGCCACAACCGGCCAGCTAATCACCCCGATAGCAGTCATAACGGCACTGCCAACCGTCGTGAAGATTGCACCCATTGCGCCTGCTGCCGCGATGATGGCATTGATGCCGGTGATAACCGGCCAGGCTACAAGACCAATTGCACCGATGATGCCAATAAGCGCCAGCGCGCCACCGGCAATGATGCCAATGGTTGACGCCAGTGATTTGTTTTTCTGGATCCAGCCGTCGAGTTTTAACACATACTTTGTGGCCGTCTGTGTGAGCTTACGCAGTGCGCCTTCCTGCTGGTCAAACAGGTCTGTCCCCACCGCCTCATAAGCGGACTGAAACTCTTTAAAGTCACCGCCGAGGTTGTCCTGCATGATATTTACCAGCTCGGCGGTCTTCCCGTCTGAGGCTTTAAACGCAGCGGTCAGTTTGTCCAGCTTTCCGGTTGAGGCGGCAGTCATCAGCACGGCGGCGGCTGAGCTGGCCTCCTCCCCGAAAATAGTTTTCATGTATTCAGCCTGCTGGGCAGTACCGAGCCGGTTTTTCTCAAAACTGGCCTGCATTTCTTTCAGAATGGTAAATATTGGCCGGGTGTTTCCCTTGCTGTCTGAGGTTTTCACTCCAAGCTCTTTGAGTGCATCCCATGCTTTTCCCGTCGGTGCCTGCAGGCGGCTTAACACGGCACGGCTTCCCGTCCCCGCCATTGAGCCTGTGATTTTTGCATCATGCAGCGCCCCGACCATTGCGGCGGTTTCTTCAATGCTGACACCGGCATTTTTTGCCACAGGTGCGGCATAGGTCAGCGCATCGCTCATGCCGTCAAAATCGGCGGCGGTTTTGTTCATCGTCATGGAGAGAACATCCCCGATATGAGCGACCTTATCGTTTGAAAGCTGAAAGGCGGATTTCATCCCCATCAGCAGGGCGGCGTTTTCTTCCATCGTGCGGCGGTTCGCCAGCGCCATATTCAGCGTGACCGGCGTTGCCGCCTGAATGGCATCAACATCCCCACCCGCTTTCGCGATGATTATCTGTGCACCGGCCGCATCATCCGCCGAAGCGGCGGTATTGTCGCCGAGCTGGCGCGCCTGTTTGCGTAGTGCGGTCATTTCGGCGGAGTCTTTTGCCACTCCGAGCACGGCCTGCAATTCTGAGTTTTTCTGCGCAAACTCATAACCGGGCATCAGCAACTTAACTCCGGCCATCGTTCCCGCCGCCGCAATCCCCACACCGGCAGCGCCCACCGAGGCCATATTTCCGGCCAGCTCCTTTCCGGCCTGATAACGCTGTTTGACTGCGTTAAGTTTTGCCTGTTGCGCACTGACACGCGCCAGCGCGTCGCGCTGACGGTTAAGCTGTGCGGTGGTTTCACTGATACGGTTTTTCAGTCCCTGCTCATCATGTGCAAGATTGCGGGTATTAATTCCCACAGCGGCCAGTTCCCGCTGCTGGCGTTTAACGGAATCCGTCAGGCGGTTATATTTCGCCTGTAAGTCCTCCGCCGCACGCTTTGCGGATTCCAGCACTTTCGCCTGAGCACGGGTCGGACGTTCGGTGTTTTTAAACTGTGTGGCAAGGGCTTCTGCTTCCTGCCGAGCCTTTTCAAGTGCATGACCAGTCACGGCGAGCTGTGCACTGGTCTTGCGGAATCCCTCAATACGGGATGCCTGACCGTTCAGCTCGCGCAGTGATTTTTGTGTTTCCCGGATATCCCCCGACAGCGACTTGCTCGCTGTGCGGATGGATTTAAACGGGCGGGATGCCTGGTCAACAGCCCTGAGCAATACCTGTAATTTTACATTGTTACTCATTCGTGTTTCCGCTTCGCCGGAGCGCCTTTTCGCGCCATGTGATGAGTTCGGTCAGGCTCATGGGATACAGTTCTGATGGCGGCCAGTGAAATATCACTGCCACATCCGCCATCAGGTCATCGACCGAGAGATTTTTCGGAAACGTCACTGCACCGAGTTCGGCGACAAAAAACCGACCACCTTACCGGCCAGCGCCACAAGGTCAGGCAGCTCCAGCGCGGCGACCTCCTGCTCAGTCAGCATCGGTGCCGTCATGCGCGGCAGCACTTTAATCAGTGCATCGACTTCGGAGTTTGCGACCGCAGCCAGACTGACACCGCGCAGCGTCCCGGCATTGGGTTTCATCAGCGTGACCTGTTCGATAACCTGCTCACCACGCTTGACCGGATTGTCCAGGGTAATCACATTTTCTTTGTTCATGGTTTTCTCACTTCTGAATCAGGGTTAACCGGTCAGCCTGGCTGACCGGATGAAAATCACAGGCCGATATTGCGGCGGTGTTGCTCCAGCCGGTCGACGCCGTTCACCTTCTCAATCATGTTGATGGTGTCGATTTCGACCAGCTCCTTACCGTCCATCGTCAGCCGGAAATAGGTGCAGACCACGGAGATTTTCGACTCAGTGTCTTCTCCCTGTTTACCCTCGCCGGTGTCGATTTCTTTCTGACGGCCACGCATGACCACTTCGACGGCCACCGTTTCGCCGGTATCGTCACGCTGGTAAGAGCCTGCAAAACGAATCGGCACAGCATCCACACCGGTTGCGGCGTAAAGCTCCCAGATAACCGAATCCGGGAAGCCCCCGAGCGACCACTCCATTGACAGCGCATCGTCATCAAGGCCGAGGTCTACCGGTGCGCTGCCGTTCATCCCCGCACCGCGATAGTTTTCGAGCTTACGGGTCAGTTTTGGCAGCGTGACGGACTTTGCAACGCCCTGATAGCTGTAGCCGTTCAGAAAGACGTTCATTAACTTGAGTTTGCGCGGCATTGCCATCGGTCAGGCTCCTTAATTGCTGTTAACCGAGGTGACCAGATTTGCCAGGTATTTATCGGTAATACGCTGGCGCAGGGTCAGGTTTTCAAGAGGAGGCACCGGTGTATAGTCGTAGTCGATATACAGTTTTCCGGCCTTGAGGGTTTCCGCATCGTTGGATTCTTCGCTGAACCAGCAGGTCGCATCCACGATATAGCCGTTTGTTTTCAGCTCACGGAATTTGGCATTGATGCCGTCAACGATGTCGCGAATCAGCGTTGCGGTGATGGGCTTGTCCACCGCCCACATGTGCGCCTCAGCCATCGTGTCGGCCAGCACCTGCGCGGTGCGGGTGTAGTTTTCAAAGAGGAACAGCGGGTCATCAGAGCAGGTACGGTTACCCCAGAATCGGAAACCGTCACGGCGAATCAGCGTTGTGACACCTGACTCGTTCAACAGGTCAGCATCGGTGCCGGACTCCTGCAAATCCCAGAATACAGAGGCACTGATGCCGGTAACACCGTTTACCCCGACGTTGGACAGCGTTTTATGCCAGCCCTGCTCCTGGTCGATTTTAGCGCGCAGGCCCAGCGCACGGGCGGTGGCATACGCGGTGGCGGTGGTACTGGCGACCGTATCCCATGCGAGGAAATCCGGCCAGATGACCATCAGCTCACGCTGGCTGAAATTCTGGCGGTAGGCTTTCACCTCGGAAATGGTCTTACAGCCCCATGCGCTGATATATCCGAAAGCGCGCAGCTTCTGACAGACGGATGCCAGTGCAACAGCCACCTCTTTGGTGTCCAGCCCCGGCACACCGAGAATACGCGGTTTAACACCGGTTACCGACTCCGCCGCCAGCAGGGCTTTTAGTCCGGTATACTGACCGTTTTCGTCGGTGGTGCCGATGATATTGGAAACGGTCTGCGCGAGTTTCGTTTCCTCGTCATCACCGGTGCCGTCTTCCACGCGCACGACAACGGTGACCGGTTTTGACTGGTCGGCGATGGCCTGCAACGATGCCGCCAGCGTGCCTTTTTTACCGGCCTTTGCAATTGCGCTCTGCACATTGGTAATCAGCACCGGTTTATTGAGGGGGAAGGTTTCCGCATCCGCATCGCTGGCCGTGCAGACCATGCCGACAATGGCCGTGGATACGGTGGAAATGACGCGGGTGCCGTCGTTAATCTCCAGCACCTGCACGCCGTGATGATAGTCACTCATCCGTTTAACTCCGTGGTTAATGGGTGCAACTATTTTCCGTTGGGTAGTACATGAGACGCTATTTGACCTGGCTGGTCAGGGGATGAAACAACAGATAAAGAAAAGGCGGGAAATCAGCCCGCCTGTCCTGATTTGTACACACTCATTTTCCGACTGACTATTTACATAGCCGAAACGCTATCAAATATGACAGTCTGCTTTTAGCTAAGAGCGGAAGTTGTCACGAAGTTACTCTCCCCTGAGTGCAAATCCCCCAAAGTCATTCGCAGATCAGTACCGAAAGGCGATCACTTTAACGCTCTGTATTGCGAGTGCTCAAATAAGGAGTGAGGCCATACCTACGTATTGAATCTGACGTTCTCACACACGTTGAGCCCCAGCTCAATAGCGGCAGACCGACTGCTGAAAGAGCCGGTTAGCCAACTCAGCCCCTAGCACGTAAAACTGCCCTAGATTTACTGCAGGGCAGTTAATGTAAAAGCCTCGCACTTGCGGAGGCAGTATTATAATTCAAGCTTCATTCTTTAGTTTTTCAATGTGATTAACCTCATCATTGCTTGCTTTAGCTGCTGATTGGCCTTTCTTACTTATAATCCCTTTAACATAATTTACATTATCAATGGAGGCATCTAAGAATTTTTGAAACGACTTAGAATTAAGCATTTCTGTCCAAGGAGTAGTATGATCTTCATCTTTCACAAAACGCAATGGAGCCTCTTCAAGTCGACTTAGCGCAGAATCAAATAAGCGTTTTTCGAACTCTCCATCTGATACCTTGCATGCCTCATTTTTGTATCCCTCATACGCTTTAGCCACAGAAGCTTTATAAGCATAATCCTCTGCGAGTTTGAAACGTTGATTAATTTGTTTTGTAGACATCCAAGCAAACCAAAGAGGGGCGCCTATGCTAAAAACAGATAATAGTAATTGAGTGAGTATTACTACCGCACTGGGATTTGGGTTATTCAAAACCCCAGAAAGAACTTTCAATCTTTCATATCCGACTAAACCACCAAGCCCCAAAGCAACTGCCAAACCGGCAACCCATAGTTGGATACTTCGGTTAAGCTTATCTGCTTTTATTTCAAATGCTCCTGCTAAGCCTTTCGATGTTGAAGCCCTAATAGCCTCTTCGCAAAGAGCCAGATACCGGGCAGCCTCTATATTTTTTTCTTGCAACTCATCAATAATTTTTTTTGCGGCTTCTTCTTGGGACTCTAAACTGAAATGAGTTTTAGATATCTTCTCCTTTAAATCAGATGCTTCTTTGTTGTATTCCTTTAATTCATTTAAGTCTATAGGTATATTTTCTGCAGCTACATGAGCATCATTAATCGTTTTAACTTTACTCTCAAGAGCATCCATCTCAGGATCAATCTTGTTAATTCTCGCCTCCATGCTTTTAATTTTTCTGCTTAAATTTCTAGGAAGTAAATTAGCATTATCCAACCGCTTCCATGTAAACGATTCATCCAAGAAATGGTCAACATATGCCAGTGTTAGCATATATGAAGATATAGCTCGTGCGGAGTTAACGCCTGAGAACTCTGGGACGTGAACTCTAATGAGTGTGTCAATTTTTTCAGGGAGAGATGAATAAGCGGCAATTTCTTTTTCAGTTAGTTCAATATCACCATATGCTTTCAGCTTGTTAATAATGCAAATTATTTGGTCAATTAGGTCATCTGATGTTATTGCCGGAACACCAACTCCAAGAGTATTCGTCATCAACCCATCTTGGATGGTCAGACCTTCTATAGCCTTCTCAAGCCTCAAAAGTGCGTCATAAGTTCCCTTAAAGCCAGTATGCATATTTTATTCCATGAACTTAAGTGATGATTATACAGGCTGCTTTGCAACCTGCTTTCGTTGTTAGTATATGTAGCATATACATAATTCTATAGCGTATACCTATCCATTTTACCCTTCGTTTTCACAGGAAGCCATATGATTAATGCCGCTTAAAAAGCCAGCAGTGTAGTGGCATACGGATTTTGGCCACAGAAGCAGAAGTGTGGGATGTCCGCTCCTGGCACAGAGCGGACTGTCAGATTAGGCTTTACTCTGTGCCATAGATATGTAAACTCCCACCAGAACTCATACAACTTATTGCGGCATTTCTGGCCATTCAGGATTTGCAGTATCCACACGACTGACCAGAACGTTGTAGCGTTCCCATGCTTCCAGTCGGCTGCGTTCCTCATCTGTTGCCATATTCAGCCTGACAGCGCGCTCCAGCGGCAAAATCACGGATTCAGCATCTGCAAGAAGTCTGCCTTTCCGATTTTCTGCCTGCTGCTGCAATTCCTCTGCCGTATAAATTCGTTTAATCACAGCACCATCCTTAAACATCCATTTACCTGAGTCGTCAGCACGTCGGTTGGAGGTAATATCAGGAACCTCAACAACGCTAAAACCTTCAGGATTAAGCGTTGAAGCATCTCTGGTGATAGCGACAATAATATTATTTTCATCGTAAACAATCTTTATTGTGTCTGGCTGAAAGTTCTTCACTTCCTCATACCAGTTTTTTCCGTCCTCAGAGTAAAGCCAGATAACTCCGTGTTTCTTTGTTAACTCATACTGTTCCAGTGTTTTAGCGTTACCCGCTTTTATGTTCTTTAAGTGCATCATATTAAACGCTCGCTACATTATACCAGGTGCCATTTATATACTTTTGAACGGGTCTGTAATAAACGCCCGCTATATTATCGGCAGAGTTGGACCCTGTATCCTGAACATTAATACCAGACAATACATGACCTGACGGGCACTGGAAATTCCATGTTTGCCAGTTGTTCACTCCATAATATTGCTGTGAACCAAGTCGAACATCTTTCACATATCTGGAATCAAAATTGCCATAGTTGCCGGGAATAACTTGCG
>JAIJJM010000866.1 GCA_022728415.1 Collinsella sp.
CATATTGGCTATGAAAACGGTGTGCTGGGCGGCGTTGTATCGACGTTGCGCGCCTATGTGCAGCCCGGTGACGCGGTGCTGGTCCATAGTCCCACCTATATCGGCTTTACCAAGTCCATCGAGGCCGCGGGCTATCGCATTGTCCACAGCCCACTTAAGCTCGACGAACAGGGCGTGTGGCGCATGGACTTTGAGGACATGGAGTGCAAGCTCGCGCAAAACCGCATCCATGCTGCCGTCTTCTGCTCGCCGCACAATCCCTGCGGCCGCGTGTGGGAGCGCGACGAGATCGAGCGCGCCATGGACATCTATCGCCAGCACGATTGCGTGGTGATCTCGGATGAGATTTGGTCCGATATCATCCGTCCCGGGCACAAGCACATTCCGACGCAGTCGGTGAGCGAGGATGCCCGCATGCGCACGGTCGCCCTCTACGCGCCCAGCAAGACGTTCAACCTCGCGGGCCTGGTCGGCAGCTACCACATCATCTACAACGAGACGCTGCGCGACCGCGTGTGCGCCGTGTCCAACAAGACCCACTACAACGAGATGAACGTCCTCTCGATGCATGCGCTCATTGGCGCCTATCAGCCGCAGGGCTACGAGTGGGTTGATGAGCTCAACCAGGTGCTTGCCGACAATATCGAGTACTTCTGCACGTATGCAGAGAAACATTGGAAGGGCGTCGCGTTTTCACGTCCGCAGGGCACGTACATGGTGTTCCTGGACTGTACCGAGTGGTGTCGCGAACATGGCCGCGATATTCAGTGGTTGCTCGACGAGGGGGCGCGCGTGGGCGTGGGGTATCAGGACGGCCGTCCGTTCCACGGGCCCTGCCACGTTCGCGTGAATCTGGCGCTGCCGCTTTCGCGCGTAAAGGAAGCGTGCGATCGCCTGGACCGCTACGTTTTTAATGCATAGTAAATGTTTGCTGTATGCGGGGGTCTTTCGGTCAGATCGGTTAGAAGGACCCATATAGTAAGGCGTCCGTATTCATTGAACGGCTCTCGTATGCCGCCTGTTATCATTAGTCCGTTGCCGCCAACGAACAGGACCGTCAGGAGCTCAATGAAAAAGACCCGCCGCTCGGTTGCCATAACGTTATTACTTGCGCTCGCGATAGTGGGTGTATTTGGCGTGGCGATAGCCGGTTACTCCGGGTCGAGTAACGGCGGCTCGGCATCTTCGGAAAAGAGCGCGGCTTCG
>JAIJJM010000052.1 GCA_022728415.1 Collinsella sp.
CCCTTGCGCAGCGCGCCTCCCAGCATGACGACGTCGACCGACGGCATGCTCTCGTCGATAAAATCGGCAATGGTAATGTCGGCCGTGACAACGGTGATGCCGTCGCGCTGGTCGAGGAGCCGGACAAACTCGAGAGCGGTGGTGCCCGAGTCAACGAGCAGCGTGTCGCCGTCATTGACGAGTTCCATGGCACTTTGGGCGATAGCTTGCTTGGCGGCAACGTTAACGTTAATACGGCGATCCTGCGTGGAAACGGTCAAGCGCTTGTGGAGCGACACGGCGCCACCATGCGTGCGGCGCAACTTGCCTGCTTCGGCGAGCGCGTCCAGATCGGCGCGAGCGGTGACGGAGGACACGCCAAAGGTCTGGGCGATTTCTGCTACTTGCACCGAGGCGTTGTGCTCGAGCATTTCCATGATGGCGGCGCGACGTTCATCGGCAAATGCACGGTTTGTTACGGGGGCCATGGCTGCTCCATTCTTGACCGAAATTTGCAGGAATTGTGTTGAGTCTATTTTCGTTCATTTTCTTTTTTTGTAAGAAAACACCTTTCGATTACTTATCTTTTCTATAAAAGAAAGACGCATAACACCCAAAATTCAATATCGAACACGCCCGCTCGGCTCCAATTCCTTCCGTTTACTTTTCAAAAACGACTGTATTGACCTGCATGGGTTCAATATCTCGCACGTGCAAAGCCGCGGAATTTCATACAATAAATACAGCAAAACACAAGGTAAAACGCCTTGTGAACAACTACGCCCGATGTCCAGATGCGGGCGAGGGAGAGGAGCAAACGCTCATGGCACTTGTCACCACCGAAAAGATGCTCAAGGACGCTCAGGCCGGCCACTACGCCGTCGGCGCGTTCAACGTCGAGAACCTCGAGTTTGTTATGGCCGTTCTGGCCGCTGCCGAGGAGACCAAGTCCCCCGTCATCATGCAGACCACCCCGGGCACCATCAAGACCGCTGGCCTGGATTACTTCTACGGCATGGTCAAGGCTGCCGCCGAGCGCGCTTCCGTGCCCGTCGCCCTGCACCTCGACCACGGCGATGGCTATGACCGCTGCATGCAGGCCTTCCGCACGGGCTACACCTCCGTCATGATCGACGGCTCGCACGAGTCCTTCGAGGACAACATCGCCCTGACCAAGTCCGTCGCCGACGCTGGCCGCGCCATGGGCGTGCCCGTCGAGGCCGAGCTCGGCAAGGTTGGCGGCAAGGAGGACGACGGTCCCGCGGTTGAGGGCGAGAGCCCCTACACCGACCCCGCCGAGGCCAAGGAGTTCGTCGAGCGCACCGGCTGCACCTCGCTGGCCATTGGCGTTGGCACCAGCCACGGCGTGTACACGAGCGATCCTCACATCGAGCAGTCCGTGGTCAAGGCTATCCGCGCCGCCGTCGACGTGCCGCTGGTTCTGCACGGCACCTCCGGTGTGCCCGATGAGCAGGTTGCCGAGGCTGTGAAGAACGGCATCTGCAAAGTTAACTACGCCACCGAGCTGCGTCAGGCCTACACCAAGGGCTTCATGGCCTACATGGCCGAGAACCCTGCCTGCTTCGATCCCAAGAAGCCGGCAAAGGAGGGCATGCGTGAGATCACCGAGCTGGTTAAGATCCGCATGACCAACCTCAACTCTGTGGGCAAAGCAGAGTAACAGCAAGGGTACTCTGACTCTATATAGATCCCGGGGAGGGATGAGGACTTAGTTCCCCAATCGTCCTCGGGCATGCAAAAAGCCTCGCTGCGCACTTCGTGCGGCGAGGCTTTTTGCCCCCTGCGGAAAGATTGGGGAACTAAGCCCTCGTTCCTCCCAGGTTGACCTACTCGAGGTCGTCGCCCTTGTGGTGTTGGGCTGAAAGGGTGGGGCGCGGGGGTTACTTGGTTGTTAGGGTTAGCAGGTCGTTGGGGGTTTTGAGGTTGTGGGTGGCGTTTGGGATATCTTGGTGTGATCCCCATGCTGCTCGGGCAAAACTGACCCCTGCCGAAGTTGCGCATTGTTCGTCGTAGACGGTGTCGCCAACGTAGACGACGTTGCCAGGATTCGCGCCCGTACGCCGGAGATATTCGAGCATGGGAGCGGGTGCGGGTTTATGTTCGGTTGTGTCTTCGACAAGGATGATGTGCTCAAAATACTTATCGAAGCCAAGGGGTGCAATTTCTTCTGCGTATTCGTCGCGCGCACGTGAGGAGACGATGCCAAGTTTGCAGCCGTTGTCGGAGAGTGTTGCGATAACTTCGTGCAAGCCGGGAAACACGCTGATGGTGCTTTTAAAGCTGGCGGCAACTTGGCACCAGCGATCCAGCGTTGCCTGTGAGTAGATCCCAAGTTTCTCAAGGGCATCCTTGCCGGGTATGCCGAGGGCAAATTCAAGCTCGTGTCGGGGGAGCGTTTTGCCGGTTTCTTCTTGGATAATCTGGCCAAGCGATGACAGCACGCTTTCTTCTGTATCTGCCAATGTCCCATCAACGTCAAACACGATATAGTCAAAGTACTTCATATAGTAGCTCCTATCCATTGTTTGCCTGCAAGTTTGATGCAGTGACAGAAGAAGGGCTAGCGGGATTTCTGCCTGGTGCTATCGAGATTCTGCCTCGCTGCTCGATAGCTCGAAGGAGTGCACCCCATTTGTTCTTTAAATACCTGGCCAAGATGGCTTGCTGTTATAAATCCGCATTGGCGCGCGACTGTCTGTACCGTTCGCGTGGTGTGTGCCAAAAGTTCGCAAGCACGGTTTATGCGGTATGCGCGTAGATATGCCGCCGGGGTCGTTCCTGCGCAAGCTTCGATAATGCGGTAACACTCTCTTTCGCTTACGCCGGCTGCAGATGCCATCTGGGGCACATCTATAGCGGCTGCATAGTTTGCGCGGATATAGTCCAGGATTGCCTTGAACTGTACGTCGCGGTTGGTCATCCAAGAGGCGTTGTCGGAGGAAAAGAGCGGTTCGGCCTTGGCGTAAATCTGAATCCAGAGCTCTGACAAGCTATTCCGAAGCGCCATCTCGTTCTGCGGCCGTTGAAGGTCGTGGTTAAAGGAACTCTTTAGCAAATCGATAAAAGGCATATCGTCGGGGTTGGTGGGCGACCATTTGAGCACATCGACGCCTCGACATTGCAGCAAAGGATTGATATAGCGCTTTTGAAGGCGTCCCGCGGGATCGCCGAGCATCGACGGCTGAAAGATATGCAACATTTGAATGGCTGGTGCCGAATTGGGTGATTGCAGCGTGCTGTGCAAAACGCCGCCGTTGATAAAGCCGGCGGACCCTTCCTCAAAGCGTACGTGCTCATGAGCCGCGCGCGTTCGATAGTCAATCGCTCCCTGCTCCATGTAGAAAAGCTCAACTTCGGAATGCCAGTGCCAGGGGACGGAATTGCCCGGATAGCGAGCGAATTCTGCGCGTTCGGCAATATAGGGCCAGTCTTCGGCGGTCTCGGGAAACGCTTCCTCGCGTCCTCCGCGGTGCAATTCTATGTGATCCATGTTTCGCATGGCATCAGTATAAAGCGCGATGGGCTTAGATTGCTCTTGCCTGTTCGGGGAACGCCTTGTCTAGAGATGCTTGAAGCTTTTCGAACGATGCTCGCAAGTTGTGGCTCTGGTTGGTTGAGCGTTTGGCTTTTGTGGTGGGGGAGTCGAGGAGGCCGTTTCTCTGTGTCGGGGGGAAGGAGAAAAGGTTTGCATGATTTAGGGATGGCTGCTGTGCTGCGTCATTGGAAGAATGCATGCTTATGCGGCCTCCTCGATGTCCACCAAAAGATTGCGCTCGGGGTATGCTGCTAGGTCCCGTGCGCTGGCAGTATTATGCCGCGGCTGCTGCAAAGAAGCGCTAAAGAAAGGCTTAACCTGGTTTGGTGTTACGATGAAACTGCAGTTCAGAGGTATCGAATAACACTCTTGAAAGGTTTTGAGCTTAAGGACTTTCTAAGGTTTGTGACGTGAATATGGCGCGGACGTGCGGAGCGTGTGAATGCTCGCTGTTAGCGCTGCGGCTCTGCGGCGCGCACCTGCTCGATGACCTTTTCCATCGTGGCGTCGATGCGGTCTTTTTTGAGTTCGCATTCCCAGATGGTTATAGGCGTCCAGCCCATTTGAGTGAGTGCTGCCACGGCGGTGCGGTCGCGCTCGATGTTGCGACGGAACTTTGCCTCCCAAAACTCAACATTGCGCTTAGGCTGGCTTGGATTGCACTTAGGGCAGCGATGCCAAAAACAGCCGTTGACGAAGATGGCGATCTTGCGGCCGGGGAAGGCGATGTCGGGCTTGCCGGGAACCTTCCATTCCAAGCGATAGCCCGTAAGGCCCGCGGCGCGCAGACGCTGGCGAACGAGCAGCTCAGGCTTGGTGTTGGCGCGCTTGTTGCCCTTCATGGACTTTTTGATGGCGGCGCGACGGCGAACCAGTTCGCGCTCGTCGGCGGACAGGTCCGAGGTGTCGATGCCGTCGAGCAAGCCGGGCTTGGTGCGCTTCTTGCTGCGGCGCTTAGGTGCGCGCTTGGGTTTGGCGGCAGGCTCGTCAGCCGTGGCGGTCCCGGCGTCGTTGTTGCTGCCGCTAACTTCAAGCCGGTCTTCCTTCAGCTCAATCAGGGCATCGATAAGTCCCTTGTCGGCGGGCATCCATTCCACCGTGGCAAGCGAGGTGCGCGGAATCCAGCGGATATCGAGCTGCCGGTCATGCTTCTGGGGCTCATCGGATTCATCGGCGAGCGAGCAGTAGTAGCACTCCATCGAGAGATGGAAATCGGGGTAGTCATACTCAACGGTGTAGAAATCGCGCAGGTTGGTGACTTTTACCTGCAGCTCTTCCATGAGCTCGCGGCGCACGGCGTCTTCGGGTGTTTCGCCGCGCATGAGCTTGCCGCCTGGGAACTCCCAAAGTCCCTGCATGTCGCCGTAGCCGCGCTGCACGGCCAGTAGCTCGTCGGATCCTTCCTTGCGAATGATCCCAGCAGCAACATGAACAGTCTTCAACAGGAGTCCTCTCTCAACATCAACACGTAACAGGGTAGCTAATTTGGGACGGGGCTATTTTAGCTACCCCCATACGGCAGCTGATATTTGTCCCAACCCCAAATAGGTCGCCGGCAGTCAAAGGGTAGCTAAAATAGCCCCGTCCCAAATTAGCTACCCCTACCTTACACAACGGTAAGGCAACCGTAAGCCATATCGATGGTAGCCGACTCGGCTTCTTGCGACTATAGATGCCGTAGACTAATCGCAAGAAAGGACTCGGTATGCAAACCACGCACATGGCGACCCCGGTACTGGAGGTCGCGAATCTCGAAAAAGTATATGGAGCGCTGGGCAACGTGACCCGCGCGCTCAACGACGTCAGCTTTACCGTCAACCGCGGCGAATTTGTTGGCATCATGGGCGCCTCGGGCTCGGGCAAGTCGACGTTGCTCAACTGCGTCTCGACCATCGATAGCGCCACGAGCGGCACCATCCGCATCAACGGGCAGGACGTTACGTGCATGAAGCAGGCTAAGCTTTCGCAGTTCCGCCGCGAGGAGCTCGGCTTTATCTTCCAGGACTCCAACCTGCTCGATACGCTCACGGCACGCGAGAACATCGCCCTGCCGCTCACCATCGCCCGCACAAATTCGGCAGAGATCTCGACCCGCGTGCAGGACGTGGCCGCGCGTCTGTCCGTGAGCCAGGTGCTCGACAAATATCCCTACCAGATGTCCGGCGGCCAGCAGCAGCGCGTTGCCGCCTGTCGCGCGCTTGTCACCGACCCCACCATGATCATGGCCGACGAGCCCACCGGCGCCCTCGATTCCAAGAGCGCTCGCCTGCTGCTCGAGAGCTTGGAGGCCCTGAATCGCCGCCTGCGCGCCACCGTGCTCATGGTTACGCACGACAGTTTTGCCGCCAGCTACACGAGCCGTGTGCTGTTTATTCGTGACGGCAAGATCTTCACCGAGCTGCGCCGCGGCGACACCGACCGCCGAGAGTTCTTCGACCGCATTATGGAGGTCGTTGCCATGATGGGCGGTGAGGGCTCCGATGCTCTGTAAACTCGCTTGGGGCAACGTCCGCCGCGCCGGCCGCGACTACCTCGTTTACTTGTTGACGCTCACCCTGGGCGTCACGGTCTTCTATGCCTTTAACACCGTCTCGATGCAGGTCGACATCGCCGGCATCGAGGAAGCGGGCTTGTCCGAGGCCATGGGTACCATGCTCGGCTACCTCACGTACTTTTTGGCCGGCGTCATGGCCTTTTTGATGGTGTATGCCAATAACTTCATCATGAAACGCCGCAAAAAGGAGTTTGGCCTGTACCAGGTACTCGGCATGGGGCGCGGGCGCGTCGCCACGATCATGGCGCTCGAGACTGTGATCGTTTCGGTCGGCGCCTTTGTCGCCGGCATCGTGCTGGGCGTGGGGCTCTCTCAGCTCATGGTATTCTTTACGGCCTCGCTCTTTAAGACACAGATCGCCAATTTCCACTTCTTCTTCTCGGTGCAGGCGTTCAACCTGACCCTTGCCTGCATGCTCGTAATGTTTGTGCTCACGTTGCTGCTGAACCTTCTCGCCGTGCGTCGCACCAAACTCATCGAGCTTATGGGTGCCGAGCGTCGCAACGAGAGCATCAAGACACGCAACCCCTGGATCGCGATTGCCATCTTTGCCGTGGGCGTGGTGCTGGTGGGCGTGGCCTATTACCGTCTGCTACGTGATGGGTTCCCGGTCACCGCGACGGACAGCAAGCTGCAAGAGGCCATGAACCAGTTTGGCATCACGACCGCTATGGTTACCGTGGGCACCTTTGCCCTGTTCTGGGGACTCTCGGGCATGCTCATCAAGCTGCTGCAGAGCCTGCGCGGTGTGTATTGGCGCGGTCTCAACATGTTTACCGTGCGCCAGCTTGCGGCCAAGGTCAACACGGTGTGCTTTTCGATGGGCGTCATCGCGATGATCCTGTTTTTGGCCATCACCTCGGTGACGTGCGGCATGTCGATCGCCAACGTGATGAACGAGAACCTGGAGCACCATACGCCGGCCGATATGTCGCAGACGTATAGCTATTACACGCCCGATGACCTCGACCGTTACAAAGAGTATGCTGACCCGTCTGAGGCCGATCGTATGGTGCCGGCCGACGCAACGGTCGACTTGTACTCTGCGTGGCATGGTGAGCTTGCCGATCCGGACAATGATACGGAGAGTATTTATGGTAAGTCGGCGGATAACAACGACGAGACCGGCAAGAAGGTCAATATCGCCGATGTTGCCGGTGAGCATGTGCAGATCGATTCGTATCTGAGTTATCCGCTTGGCGGCTCGGATCCTTCGGTGACTCCAAGTGAGATGTGCAAGATCATGGGCGAAAAGCTCCCCAAGGCGTTCGAGGGTAGCAACGCCGACACGACAGGCCTGTCTGTGACGCCGGCAAGTCAGTACAACAAATTGCGTCAGATGATGGGCAAGGAGCCGGTGAGCATTGGTCGCGACCAGTACTTGCTCACGTGCGATATGGGCGGCGAGCTGGTCGACATGTACACCAAGTATATGGCTGGCGGCCATGCCCTTACCTTGGGCGGGCATACGCTCAAGCCCGCTGGTGACAAGTCGGACGAGGATACGGCTGCCATCGCCAACTCGGCGATGGGCAGTAATCCGGGTACCGTCGTCGTTGCCGACGAGCTGTTGTCCCAACTTAATCTGC
The DNA here is from genome assembly GCA_022728415.1 of Collinsella sp. The sequence goes on from JAIJJM010000052.1 coordinate 7,679, forward strand.
AACCGTATTCCAGTAGCCTGCTCGTTAACTACAAACAGGGGATGGATGCGACCGAGGCAGACGAGAGCATTAAATACACTGCGCTCGACAATCTGCTCGTTGACGGCAAGGAGCCGGGGTCGTGGGGACTCTTTATCACACGCTCCGAGATGTACACGCAAGCAGCGCAAATGAACGGTCTTATGAGCTACCTAGCCATCTACATCGGCTTTGTATTGGTCGTTGCATGCGCGGCGATTCTGTCGATCCAGCAGCTCTCCAATGTGGCCGACGGCAGCCGCAGCTATCGTGTGCTGGCGCAGATTGGCTGTGACGACCGCCAGATCCGCCATTCGGTGATGGCACAGCAAGCGGTATTCTTCCTGTTCCCGCTGGCAGTAGGCCTGGCGCACTCCTTTGTGGCGCTCAAGGTGATTATCGACCTGGTGAGCACGTTCGGGCATATGAGCATCGGCGGCACGGTGGGCCTCACCTGCGCGATCTTCTTGGCATCCTACGGCGGCTACTTCTTGGTAACGTACCTCATGAGCACCGGCATAGTGCGAGCCGCCATCGCCACCCGCTACAGCGAGTAACAAGTCGGTAAAACCGTCGCAAAACCAGTGCGAACAACCGCTGCGAAGGGAGTCCAGTCCCCTTCGCAGCGTTTTTTGCCTGACTGATGAGTCTCAAGACCAAGTGAGTAGACTTTTTTGGATCTGTCGAGCACATCGCGGGTGGCGCCCAATAAAACAGCAGGTCAGGGCTGTGGCGTTTTGGGGCGTGCTTGGCCTCCTGCAAAAAGCCTACTCACTTGGTTTTTTCTGCTAGAAAACCGCCGCGAGGGAAAGCAGCTCCCTTGCGGCGGTTGGCGTTTGCCCAGATAAAACCGACCAAAATAAACCTGTCCCTTTTTGGTAGGTGGTTTCAGCTGAACGGTGGGCCGTGCGGCTTGGGTGTGCGGGCTCACAATCTGGGGAAACCGAACAGATTGGGGGGGGCTTGTATGATCGATTCGAAGGGAGACATGCGACCCGAGGGCATGTTTAACAGAGTGCGCCTGGCCCTCGAGGCCCGGCGCGCATGCGACTACCCCAAGGAATGTCCCAGACTGCCGGCAGAAAAGGAACATCCCTAACTGCCGCATCGCAAATGCGGCCCGCGTAACTAAATCCGTTCTGCGATCTCGTGGATGAGGTAGTCGGTCTTTTCCCAGCCCAGGCATGGGTCGGTGATCGACTTGCCAAAGACGCCGCCGTCGACCGGCTGGTTGCCGTCCTCCAGGTAGGACTCGATCATAAAGCCCTTGACCAGCTTGGAGATGGACTCGTTGCGGCGGCAGCTGTCGAGCACCTCCTTGCAAATGCGATACTGCTCCAGCGGACGCTTGCCCGAGTTGTCGTGGTTGCAGTCGATGACCGCTGCCGGATTGGCATAGCCGGCGTGCTCGGTATAGCGCTCGGCCAGGCGCTCCAGGTGCTCGTAGTGGTAATTGGGATAGGTGCGACCGTCGAGACCGATGTAGCCACGCATAACGGCGTGCGCGAGCGGATTGCCGTCGCACTCGACCTCCCAGTTGCGGAAGATGAAGCTCTGGTGCGCCTGCGCGGCGTAAATGGAGTTGAGCATAACGGTGGTAGAGCCAGCAGTGGGATTCTTCATGCCGACGGGTACCGAAATGCCGCTCGACACCAGGCGATGCTCCTGGTTTTCGACCGAGCGTGCGCCCACGGCAACATAGCTCAGCAGGTCAACGAGGTACTGGTAGTTGGACGGGTAGAGCATCTCGTCGGCGGTGAAGAAGCCCGTTTCCTCAATAACGCGCAGGTGCATATGGCGGATGGCCTGGCGCGGGCGACCGGGGAGGTCGGCGTGGTGCTGGTGACCTCTGGGCCTGGGGCGACGAACGCCATCACTGGCATTGCGACAGCCTATATGGACTCTATTCCGTTGGTGATCCTCTCGGGGCAGGTAGCCACCTCGCTTATCGGCTACGATGCCTTCCAGGAGTGCGACATGGTGGGGATTTC